>NZ_JBTSDU010000079.1:0-14137 GCF_054605595.1 Georgenia sp.
TTGTCCACCGCCTTCCCCGATGCGGCCTTGCGCTTGGCGGCCGGGTGGTACGGCCGCTCGGTCGCCTTGGGTGTGGGGCCCTTGCCCTCGAGCGCACGACGGCGCTGCCCCCCGGATCCGACGGTCTGGCCCTTCTTGGAGCCGGGCTTGCGCACCGCACCGCGTCGCTGCGAATTTCCCGCCATCAGCTCTTCCCCTTCAGCTGCCACCGTGCTCCGGTGGCGGAGTCCTCCACGACGATGCCCGCCGCCTGCAGGCGGTCGCGCAGCTCGTCCGCGCGTGCCCAGTCCTTCGCTCTGCGTGCCTCGACCCGATCCTCCAGCACGGCACTGACAAGGCCGTCCAGTGCGGCGTGCGCCGCGCCGTCCAGGCCGCCCGCGCCGCCCTGGCGCCGCCAGGGCTCGGCGAGCGGGTCCAGGCCCAGCACGTCGAGCATGGCACGAACCTGCAGCTGTGCCGACCGGGCGCTGACGTCGTCGCGCTCGGCCAGGGCGGTGTTGCCCGCCCGCAGGTGCTCGTGGACCACGGCGAGCGCGGCCGAGAGGTTGAGGTCGTCGTCGAGCGCCTCGACGAACGCGACCGGCAGCTCGGCGGGGCCGACGGCGGCGACCTCCGCGGCGGGGACCTCGCCGACCGCCTCGACCGCACGGGCGACGAACCCGGACAGACGCTCCCAGGTGCTGGTCGCCTCGGCGAGCGTGGCGTCGGAGAACTCCACGGTGGAGCGGTAGTGCACGGTGCCCAGCGCGAAGCGCAGCACCGCTGCCGGGGTCCTGCGCAGCACCTCGGCGACCACCAGGGAGTTGCCCAGGGACTTGCTCATCTTCTCCCCGCCCGTGGTCACCCAGGCGTTGTGGACCCAGTGGCGGGCGAAGGCGTGGCCGGCGGCGTGGGACTGGGCCTGCTCGTTCTCGTGGTGGGGGAAGCGCAGGTCGATGCCGCCGCCGTGGATGTCGAACGTCTCGCCCAGGTAGCGGTGCGCCATGGCGGAGCACTCCAGGTGCCAGCCCGGCCGGCCGCGCCCGAACGGGGTGGGCCAGGCCGCCGTCGCCGGCTCGCCGGGCTTGACGGCCTTCCACAGGGCGAAGTCGTGCGGGTCGCGCTTGTCCGGCTCGCCGTCGTCCTCCTCGCTGACGGACAGGTTCTCGAGGGACTGGTGGGTCAGGGAGCCGTAGTCGGGCAGGGAGCGGACGGCGAAGTAGACGTTGCCCTCCGCGCCGCGGTAGGCGTGGCCGCGCTCGAGGAGGCGCTCGACGAGCTCGACCATCTCCGTCACGTGCCCGGTGGCGCGCGGCTCGTAGGTGGGGCGGTCCACACCGAGGGCGTCGTAGGCGTCGGTGAACTCCTGCTCGAAGCGGTAGGCCCACGCCCACCACGGCACGCCGGCGGCGGCGGACTTGGTGAGGATCTTGTCGTCGATGTCGGTGACGTTGCGGATCAGGGTGACGTCGTCGCCGCGGCGGCGCAGCCAGCGCACGAGCACGTCGAAGGCGATCGAGGCGCGCATGTGGCCGACGTGCGGGGCACCCTGCACGGTCGCGCCGCACAGGTAGATGCCGACCTTGCCGGGCACGAGCGGGGTCAGCGGCCGGACCGACCTGGTGGCGGAGTCGTAGAGTCGCAAGGTCACGGGCCCAGGCTACCCGGGCGCGCGTTCACGGTGATGTCACCGCGGCACGCTACGGTGCGCCCCGTGACCAACATCCAACGCGTCCCGACGGCGGAGCAGCAGCCGGCCCCGCGGCGCACCGTGGCCGCGTGGAGCCTGTGGGACCTCGGCTCGAACGCCTTCAACACGGTGATCCTCTCCTTCGTGTTCTCGGTGTACGTCACCGGGACGGTGGCCGCGGACGCGCAGAACGGCCAGCAGGTCTACTCCAACGCGCAGACGATCGCAGGCATCGCCGTCGCCCTCCTGGCCCCGCTCATGGGCGCGTGGGCGGACCGGGTCCGCAACCGGCGGCTGCTGCTGACGGTCTCGACCCTCGCCGTCGTCGGCACGATGGCGGCGATGTGGTTCGTCAAGCCCGAGAACTCCTACCTCGTGCTCGGGGTGACCCTCATCGCGCTCGCGTCCGTGATCGCGGAGATCGCCGGGGTGTTCTACAACGGCATGCTGCTGCAGATCTCCACCCCGTCGACGGTGGGCCGGATCTCCGGGACGGCGTGGGCGCTGGGGTACGTCGGCGGTGTCATCGCCCTGGTCATCTCCCTGTTCGGGTTCATCCAGGACGGCGGCATGGTGGGCATCCCCACCCAGGACGCCCAGAACGCCCGGGCCGTCGCACTGTTCTGCGCGGCGTGGTTCCTGGTGTTCTCGATCCCCGTGATGCTCTGGGGGCCGACCGAGGTGCCGGAGGCGCAGCGGGTCCGGGAGAAGTTCCGCCCGGTGCAGATCTACCGCGAGATCGCCGCCCGGGTGGTGCGCATGTGGCGCTCGGAGCGGCACATGCTGCACTTCCTGCTGGCGTCCGCCATCTACCGCGACGGCCTCGGAGCGGTGTTCGCGTTCGCCGGCGTCATCGCCGCGTCCTCCTACGGGATGAGCACGTCCGAGGTCGTGGTCTTCGGCATCGCCGCCAACGTGGTCGCCGCGATCGGCACCTGGGTCTTCGGCCGGGTGGACGACCACCTGGGCCCGCGGCCGGTGATCGTCGGGTCGCTGAGCGCGATGATCCTGTTCGGCATCGTGATCGTCGCGATTCCCGCCACCTGGGTGTTCTGGGCCTTCGGCCTCGGGATCGCCTCGCTGGTGGGGGCGGTGCAGTCGGCGTCCCGCACGCTGCTGACCCGCATCGTCCCGCCGGCGGACGTCAACGAGACGTTCGGGCTCTACGCCACCGCCGGGCGCGCGGTCAGCTTCATCTCCCCCGCCCTGATCGCCCTGTTCACCTTCCTCGCCGGGGCGCGCATGGGCATGCTCGGCATCGTCATCACGCTGACGCTGGGGCTCGTCGCCATCTGGCCGCTGCGCATCCCGGGCGTGACCTCCAAGCGCGGCTGAGTCAGGCCACCCGCGGCGGCGCCGGCACCACCAGGGCGGTCGCGACCGCGGCCACGCCCTCGTCGCGGCCGGTGAACCCGAGGCCGTCGGTGGTGGTGGCGCTGAGCGAGACGGACGCGTCGATCGCCTCCGCCATCGCCCGCTCGGCCGCCTCGCGGCGCGGGCCGATCTTCGGGCGGGCCCCGATGACCTGGACCGCCACGTTGCCGATCTCGTAACCGGCGTCCCGCACCAGCCGCGCCGTCTCCTCGAGCAGGTCGGCCCCGGAGGCGCCCGACCAGCGCGGGTCGTCGGTGCCGAACCGGGCACCGAGGTCCCCCAGCCCGGCCGCGGAGAGGAGGGCGTCGCACGCGGCGTGCGCGGCGACGTCGGCGTCGGAGTGCCCCTCGAGACCGGTCCCGGGCCACGTCAGGCACGCCAGGCGCATCGGCCGGCCCGAGCCCTCGGCGGCGAACGCGTGGACGTCGGTCCCGATCCCCGTGCGCGGCAGCTCCATGGCGCTCAGGTTAGTGGCGCCGACCGCTCCAGCAGGACCGTGGCCAACGCGAGGTCGCGCGCCGTGGTGATCTTCATGGCCCGCTCGTGGCCGGGGATGACCCACACCCGCTCCCCGAGCGCCTCGACGAGGCCGGCGTCGTCCGAGGCGGCCGTCTGCTCGTCCGCGGCGCGGGCGCCGCCGACGGCGTGGGCCCGCTCGAGCAGGGCGCGGTCGAATCCCTGCGGCGTCTGGACGGCGCGCAGCGCGCCCCGGTCCAGGGTGTCCTCGACCGGCTCGGCGCCGGCGGCGTCGGCGGGCCCGACGCGCTTGACGGTGTCGGTCACCGGCAGCGCCGGGACGACGGCCGGGTGCCCGGCCCGGACGGCGGCCTCGACGTCACGGATCAGGGCCGCGGGCGTCAAGCACCGGGCGGCGTCGTGGACCAGGACGACGTCGACGTCCGCCCCCAGGGCCGCGAGCCCCGCGGCCACGGAGGCCTGCCTCGTCGACCCGCCGGGCACGATCACGGCGGGCAGCTGCGTGCCGGGCACGTACCCGGCCGGGAAGAGGGCCGTGAACCCCCGCACCTCGTGCGGGGGGACGGTGATGACGACGATGCTCAGGCAGCGGGCGAGCGCGAGCCCCTGAGCGGCACGCACCACGAGCGGGACGCCGGCCAGCTCCACGAGAGCCTTGGGGACGGCGGCGCCGAGGCGGGTACCGGATCCCGCGGCGGTGAGGACGGCGGCGGTGCTCAGGACGCGAGGACCTCGTCGAGGCGGGCCTCGGCCTTGTCCTCCTCGGTCTTCTCCGCGAGGGCGAGCTCGGAGACGAGGATCTGGCGGGCCTTGGCCAGCATGCGCTTCTCGCCGGCGGACAGGCCGCGGTCGGAGTCGCGGCGGGAGAGGTCCCGGACCACCTCGGAGACCTTGATGATGTCGCCGGAGGCGATCTTCTCGACGTTGGCCTTGTACCGCCGGGACCAGTTGGTGGGCTCTTCGGTGTACGGGGCGCGCAGCACCTCGAACACCTTCTCGAGACCCTCGGAGCCGACGACGTCGCGGACGCCGACGAGGTCGACGTTCTCGGCGGGGACCTGGATGGTGAGGTCCCCCTGGGCGACCCGGAGGTGAAGGTAGACCTTCTCCTCACCACGGATGGTGCGGGTGGAGATGTCCTCGATCAGCGCCGCGCCATGGTGCGGGTACACGACGGTCTCGCCGACGGCGAAAGTCATTTCCTGGTGCTCCCTTAGTCGAAGATGGTCGATTCTAACACGGCAAAATGGCCAAATCCCGGGGCTTTCGGCCGGTTCAGGAGCAACTCGCCTGTTCCGATACGAGCTCTGACGGTAATCTCCGACCGAGGAGCGCTGCGGATGTCCCGCAGGAGGACTGCCCCGGCTCCGCCCTGATTCATCGAAGGAGATCTCCGTGGCCCGCACCTTCCGCCGCACACCGCTCGCCGCCGCGGCTCTCGTCGTCGGTTCGCTCGCCCTGGCCGGGTGCTCGGTCGTGAACCCCATCACCACCCAGGGGCCCTACGCACCGAGCGACGGCGTGCGGGTCGAGGTCGCCGACCGCGTCTCCGTCGAGAACCTCATGGTCCTGACCACGGGGGAGGGCGAGGTGGGGCACGTGCTCGGCGCCGTCGTCAACCGCTCGGAGCAGGACGTGGAGGTCACGCTCGCCCTCGGCGAGGGTGGCAGCACGATCCCCGTCGGCGTGGCCGCCGGGGAGACCGTCAACCTCACCGACGCCGGCATCTCCCTGGCCGAGGTCGCCGTCGCCCCGGGTGCCATGCTCGACTCGCTCATCGGTGCCACCGGTTCGGGCGACGTCGCCGTCGCCGTCCCGGTGCTCGACGGCACCATCCCGCCCTACGACGAGTACCTCGCCGGGGCCTAGTTCGCAGCCGGGGCGGGGCCAGGGCGTCCACGTGGCGGGCCCGGCCCCCGTGCTCTCGCCGCCGCTACGCCGGCGGGGTGACGAGCTTGTAGCCCAGGCCGCGCACGGTCTGCAGCATCGTGGGGCGGGCCGGGTCGACCTCGATCTTGGCACGCACCCGCTTGACGTGGACGTCCAGCGTCTTGGTGTCCCCCACGTAGTTCGCGCCCCAGATACGGTCGATGAGCTGGCCGCGGGTGAGCACCCGGTCCGGGTTGCGCAGGAACAGCTCGAGCAGCTCGAACTCCCGCAGCGGGATGGCGACCGGCTCGCCGTCGACCTGGAGCTCGTGCCGGTCGACGTCCATGCGGACGCGGCCGGCCGAGAGCACGGCGGGCTCGACGTCGTCCTCGGTGGCCCCGCCCCGACGCAGCACCGCGTGCACGCGGGCCACGAGCTCACGACAGGAGAAGGGCTGGGTGACGTAGTCGTCGGCGCCGATCTCGAGGCCCACGACCTTGTCGATCTCACTGTCCTTGGCGGTCAGCATGATCACCGGGACCGTACTGCGCTGGCGGAGCTGGCGGCACACCTCGGTGCCGGACAGGCCCGGGAGCATGAGGTCGAGGAGGACGATGTCGATCCCGCCGCGCTCGAACGCGGTGAGCGCCTCGAACCCGTCGGCCACCGCGATGACCTCGTACCCGTCCCGTTCCAGCTTGAACGTCAGGGGGTCCCGGTAGGACTGCTCGTCCTCGACCAGCAGGATCTTCGTCATGGGTGCGAGGTCTCCATCTCTTCGTCGGTGGCCGTGCTCGTCGGCTGGTCATCGCGCTGCTCGGACGCCTCCGGGAGCACGAGCGTGAAGGTCGCCCCCTTGCCGAGGGTGGACCACACGTCGACGCGGCCACCGTGGTCGGCGGCGACGTGCTTGACGATCGCCAGGCCGAGACCGCTGCCACCGGTGTCGCGCGATCGGGCCGCGTCGAGGCGGTAGAAACGCTCGAAGATGCGCTCGCGCTGGTCGGTCGGGATACCGGGGCCCTGGTCGACGACGGCGATGCGCACCAGTGCGTCGGCCCGGGAGACGCCCACGGACACCCGGCTCACCGGGGGTGCGTACCGGATGGCGTTGTCGAGGAGGTTGCGCACGGCGGTCGTCAGGAGCGCCGGGTCGCCGTAGACCCGCAGGTGCTTGGTCCCGCCGAGCACGAGGGTGACGTTGCGGGACTGTGCCTCCACGCGCACCCGGTCCACGGCCTCGGCGACCACGGCGTCGACCTCGACGAGTTCGGGCTCGACGAGCGCGTCCGGCTCCTGCAGGCGGGAGAGCTCGATGATCTCCTGGACGAGCGAGGCGAGACGCCGGGACTCCTTGTCCATCGAGAGGGCGAAGCGCCTGACCGCGTCGGGATTGTCGGCAGCCTCGGCGATGGTCTCGGCGAGCAGCGCGATGGCCCCGATCGGCGTCTTGAGCTCGTGGGAGACGTTCGCGACGAAGTCGCGGCGCATCTCCTCCACTCGCCGGGCCGCGGTGCGGTCCTCCGCGAGGAGCAGCACCCGGTCGTCCTTGAGCGGGGCGACGCGGACCTGCAGTCGCAGCGTCCCGGCACCCGCGACGGGGCTCCGGGTCAGCGTCAGCTCGGCGTCGCGGATCTCGCCGTCGCGGCGCAGCCGGGCCACCATCTCGCGCAGCTCGGCGTGCGCGAGGGCGTCGTGACGGACGAGGCCGTAGCTGTAGGCCGACGCGCTGGCGTGCAGGACGTCGTCGTCGGGCTCGAGGACGACGACGCTCTGGGGCAGCACCGACAGGACGGCGACGGCGTCACCGTCGAAGGTCGCGCTCGCATCCGGATCGGTGTGCCGGCGCCGTTCGCTCCACCGGAAGGCCACGACCACGAGCCCGACCACGACGACGCCCACGCCCAGCAGTGCGACGCTCACGAGCTGCCAGATCGAGTCCACGGCACGAGGTTAGGCCCCCGACCAGCAGTTCACCGAGAACGCCCCCGGCGGACGCCCGACGTTCACTCCGAGGGCACGCGTCGTACACGCATCAACACTTGGCTACCGTAGGTAGCGATGTGCCCGCACCCGGGCGCAGCCCCGTCGGTGAAGGAGTCGTCGTGCGAGAGATCTTCAAGTTCGAGATGCAGGAGCTGCGCGACGGCCTGCTCGACATGGCCCGGGACATGGCCAAGGCCATCGACCACGCCACCACGGCGATGCGCACCGCGGACCTCAGGCTCGCCGAGCAGGTCATCGACGCCGACGAACGCATCGACGCCCGCGAGCGCGAGCTCGACGACCGTGGCGTGTCCCTGCTCGCCCGCCAGGCGCCGGTCGCCACGGACCTGCGGGTCGTCGTCACGGCCCTGCGGATGTCCGCGACCCTGGAGCGCATGGGCGACCTCGCCCGCCACGTCGCCTACGTCGCCCGTGGGCGGTACCCGGAGCTGGCGACCACCGGGCGCATGCACGACATCCTCCTGGAGATGGGTGTCCAGGCGTCGAAGGTCGGCCAGCAGGTGGTGGAGCTGCTCGAGACGCGCGACCTGAGCCTCGCGGCCGAGATCGAGCGTGAGGACGACCTCCTCGACGAGCTGCACCGCCGCTCCTTCGAGGTGGTCCTCGACGAGAACGAGAGCCTGACCCGCCAGCAGCTGGTGGACGCCGTGCTGGTCGGCCGCTACCTCGAGCGCTTCGGTGACCACGGGGTGTCCGTCGCGCGCCGCATGTCCTACCTGATCACCGGCGACGCGGCCAATGCGGTCCACAACCCCGAGACCGTCGACCAGGTCTGAGCCGGTAGGGCCGCGGGGCACCGTCGCCTCCGGGCGGGGGCCTTCTCCGGCTGAGCGGGGCCGCCCCGGGCTGCACTGGGCCGCCCCGGACCCGGGCTGCACGGCACGAACGAGGAGGGCCTCCGCACGGATCGGTGCGCAGGCCCTCCTCGTTCGGGGGAACGGCCGAGAACGCTACTTGCCCTGGTTGGCCACGGCCGCGATGGCCGCCGCGGCCGCCGTCGGGTCGAGGTACTTCCCGCCGGGGACGACGGGCTCGAGGTTCTCGTCCAGCTCGTAGACCAGCGGGATGCCCGTGGGCACGTTCAGGCCGGCGATAGCTTCGTCCGAGACGCCGTCGAGGTGCTTGATGATCGCGCGCAAGGAGTTGCCGTGCGCGGCGACGAGCACCGTCTTGCCGGCCTTCAGGTCCGGCACGATCGCGCTCTCCCAGTACGGCAGCGCACGCTCGAGCACGTCCTTGAGGCACTCGCTGCGGGGGATGGGCTCACCCGCGTAGCGCGGCTCGGCGTCCTGGGAGTACTTCGAGCCCAGCTCGATCGCGGGCGGCGGCACGTCGTAGGAGCGCCGCCACGCCATGAACTGCTCCTCGCCGTACTCGTCCCGGATCTCCTTCTTGTTCTTGCCCTGGAGCGCGCCGTAGTGGCGCTCGTTCAGGCGCCAGTCGCGCTTGACGGGGATCCAGTGGAGGTCGGCGACGTCGAGCGCGAGGTTGGCGGTCATGATCGCGCGCCGCAGCAGCGAGGTGTGGACGACATCGGGCGAGACACCGGCCTCGGTGAGCATCTGCCCACCGCGCGTGGCCTCCTCGACGCCCTTCTCGGAGAGCGGGACGTCCACCCAGCCGGTGAAGAGGTTCTTCGCGTTCCATTCGCTCTCGCCGTGGCGGAGCAGTACCAGGGTGTAGGTCATGGCAGCATTCTTCCATCCGGGTGACTTCGTGCGCGGGGGACCGACGTCACCCGCGACGTGAGATGTCCGGCACCGAGCGCGCGGTGAGTCGGCAAGGTCCACCGCCAACGCTCAGGCGAACAGCGACGTGCGGCGCGGAAGGCGCGGTCAGTTGGCTTTCTCGTAGGCCTCGCGCACCTCGGCGGAGATCCGGCCCCGCTCGGAGACCTCGTAGCCGTTCTCGCGTGCCCACTCGCGGATCTGGCCGGCGTCGGAAGAGCCGGCAGCGGACTTGGCGCCGCCGCGGCGCGCGGCGACCTTACGGCCGCCGGCACGACGCGCGTGACCGATCCACTCGGCGAAGGACTCGCGCAGCGCACCGGCGTGGGCCGCGCTGAGGTCGATCTCGTAGGAGATGCCGTCGAGCGCGAATGTGACGGTCTCTTCCGCAGCCGTGCCGTCGATGTCATCGATGAGCATGACCTGAACCCTCTGGACCATGGGGAATCTTCCTTCTCAGTCAAAAGACTTGCCGAAGGAGCGACGTCCCTCGGGCGCGACACTCACGTAGCGCTAGGTATGAGCGTATTTGTTTTGGCCCGAGTTGTCACTGCGGCGTGATGGCGTTCTTGATCGACGCACCGGCGTTGTTCGCCTGGGTAGCGATGTTGTTGGCTCCGACGGCGTTGTCCGACCAGGTTCCCGGCGTGGCCTTTGCGTCCTCGGCTGCTTCGAGCCGGCGCAGTGCCTCGCGCTCATTTCGATCGGCGTTCACGATCGCGCGGATCACGATATAGAACAGCAATCCGGTCCCGATCGAGGGGAGCAGCGCGACGAGGTAATCCACGGGCCGAGTCTACGGGCACGACCTGGGCGCGTCACGTGGCTTCCACGATCGACTTTCGGGCCGGCGGACTCACCCGCGGGCCCGGCCCGTCGACTGCCTCATGTGGCCACGGTGCACGATCTGGAGGTAGGCGGGCACTTCACGGTCGCTCTCGGTGACCCGTCGACTGCCCGATGTGGGACGCGTTGCGGGATGCGGAGGTAGAAGGGTTCTTCATGGTCGCCCTTGGTTGCCCGTCGACTGCCTGACGGGGCCCAACGACGCTCGGCTCCCCGCACGTTCACGACATGATTGCGACGTAGGTCACATTCCGATCTGTAATGATACGGAAACGGCTCGCACACGCGTCGTCGCACCGAACACGCGGGATCGCGTCGAACGCCTCGTCGCATCGAACGTGGCTCATCGCACAAACGGCCGGCTGCCGCAAACGGTCCGCGCCCGCTCCCCGGTGATATCGGCCCAGACGCACGACAGCCCGTCTTTTAATACGAGAGTGGCGCGCCAAGTCCCCGTGCGCCCATTCGCACACGTCGCGCGGCGGGTAGTGACGGATCGGTGCGGTCGCGAGTGTGCCAGCCTGAAGTGGCCCCACCTGGCGCAGCTTTGATGCGGCGTATTCCAGCGAACGGCGCGACACCGAGGGTTCGTGGAGGTCGTGGTGGGACGGGCAGGACGAAGTGGCCGGGGTCCGGCCCCTTTGGGGGACAAGCGCCGGGAGGATGCCCGGGCTTGCGAGCCCGCCGGCCACCGCAACACGCCCGCCGGTCGCCGCGACACGAAGGCCCGGGCTCCGTGAGGACCCGGGCCATGCGTCTGAGCCGCCTAAGGGAATCGAACCCTTGACCTATTCATTACGAGTGAATCGCTCTGCCGACTGAGCTAAGGCGGCGTGCTGGACCCGGGTCACGCCCGTGGTCGGCGCGAGCCACTGTACCTGGGCCGACGGGCCCCGGACAAAGCGAGTCCGCAGCGTCGGGCGTGACGTACGGCACGGATCGCCGCGGCACCGCCGGCGGCCGCGGCGTGCCCGGCCCGGTCGGGCTGCGCCGTGCCCCTCCCGGGCGGACGCGCCGCCAGCGGGACGCCGGCCCCGTTGTCAGCAGGTCAGGCCCTCCTCGGGGACCGCCCCGTCGATGAGGAACGCATCGACCGCGGCGGTCACGCACTCGTTGGACCGGCCGTAGGCGGTGTGTCCCTCCCCCTCGTACGTGACCAGGAAGCCGCTCGCGAGCTGGTCGGCCAGGGCCACGCTCCACTCGTACGGCGTCGCCGGGTCGCCGGTGGTGCCCACCACCATGATCGGCGGCGCACCGGCCGCGGTGATCGCCGCACCACGGTTGCCGACCGGGTCGCCCGGCCATTCGGCGCAGAGCACGCCGCCGTAGGCCAGCAGTGGCCCGAACGTGGGCGCGGCCTCGGCGAGCTCGGCGGCCTCGGCCTCCCACGTCGCCGGATCACCCGCCCCGCCGTAGTCGAGGCAGTTGATCGCCCAGTTCGCCTCCACGGTGTTGCTTGCGTAGGTGCCGTCCGTGGCGCGGCCGGCGTAGAGGTCGGCGAGGTAGAGCAGCATCGAGCCGTCACCCTCGTTCATGGCCTGTGCGAGGGCCTGCGAGAGGAGGAACCAGATCTCGCTCTGGTACAACGGGAGGGAGATGCCGGAGAACGCGAGGGAACTGGTGAGCTCGCGCCCGTCCGACGTCGGGAGCGGGGTGTCGGCCGTGACGTCCAGCAGGGTGGCGACCTGACCGACGCCGTCGTCCACCGAGCCGCTCAGCGGGCACTCCGCACCCTCGAGACAGTCGGCGACGTACGCGTGCAGTGCCTTCTCGAAGCCGACCGCCTGCGCCAGCGTGGTCTCGTGGAGGCCGAGCCTGGGGTCCATGGCACCGTCGAGGACGAAGTTGCCCATACGGTCGGGGAATGTCTCGGCGTAGACGGCGCCGAGGTAGGTGCCGTAGGAGAAGCCGAGGTAGTCGAGGCGGGCCTCCCCGAGGAGGTGACGCACCACATCCATGTCGCGCGCGGCCGAGACGGTGTCGACCTCGGTGATGAGCGGGCCGGTGCTCGCCGCGCACTCGGCCGCGAGTTCCGTGGCCTCGGCCTGGTACTCGGCGATCCCGTCGGCGTCGCTGGTCCCGCTCGTGCCGCTGAGGATCACATCGAGCTCGGGGTCGCTGACGCAGTCGACGGGTGTGGACCCGCCCACCCCGCGCGGGTCCACGGCGACGACGTCGTACGCCGCCAGCAGGTCCGCGCTGAACATGGTGGGGGCGGCGGCGAGCAGGTCAGTGGCAGGGCTGCCGGGGCCGCCGGGGTTGATGAGCAGCGAGCCGATGGCGGCACCGTCCGCCCTCAGCCGCTGGACGGCGAGGGTGATGTCGGCGCCGGCCGGGTCGTCGTAGTCGAGGGGGACGAGGACGTCGGTGCACTCCACCCCGCCGTCGCCGCAGTCCTGCCAGGTGAGCTCCTGGTCGTAGTAGGCCGTCAAGGCCTCGGGCACGGCCGGCATCGGGTCGGTGACCTGGGGGGTGGGCGGGTCCTCCGGGGTCCCGGTGCAGGCGGCGAGCGTGAGGGCGCCCACGAGCAGGGCGACGAAGGCGGCCGGACGCCGCGGGCGGGTCACCCGATCACGTTACCTGGCGTCGTCGGACGCTCAGGCCTGCGGCCGCAGGGCGACCATCATGGCCTCCACCGCGAGCAGCGGGGCGACGTTCCCGGCGAGCCGTTCGCGGGCCACCCCGACGGCGTCCATGCGGTGCACCGTCTGCTCGGGCGTGGAGCCGGTGGCGAGGCGCTGGACGTGCTCGGCGGCGTCGGCGTTGACGAGCTCGATGTCGGCGCCGAGCTGGATCACCAGCACGTCGCGGTAGAGCGAGAGCAGGTCGACCATGGCGCGGTCGAGGACGTCCCGCTGGGCGCGGGTGGCGCGCCGCTTCTGGTCGTCCTCGAGCTGCTTGACCTGACCGCGCAGCGCCGGCGGGAGGCGGGTACCGGCCTCGGCGCCGAGGGTGCGCAGCAGGGAGGCCTTCTCGGCGGCGGCGCGCTCCTCGGTGGCGGCCTTGGCGTCGGCGGCGGAGGTCTCGATGAGGTCCGCCGCGGCGAGCACCGCATCGCCGACGCCGCGGATGGTGGTGGGCACGGCCAGCAGGCGACGGCGTCGCTCCTGGGCGTCCGGGTCCCGCGCCAGGCGGCGGGCGAGGCCGATGTGGGACTGGGCGGCGCGGGCCGCGCCGAGCGCGACGGCGGGGTCGACGCCGTCGCGGCGGACCAGCAGGTCGGCGACGGCGCGGGGGTCGGGCACCCGCAGGTGCACGCCGCGGCAGCGGGAGCGGATCGTCGTGATGACGTCCTCGGGGCTGGGGGCGCAGAGCACCCACACGGTGCGCGGGGGTGGCTCCTCGATGGCCTTGAGGAGCACGTTGGAGGTGCGCTCGACCATGCGGTCCGCGTCCTCCATGAGCATCACGCGCCACCGCCCCTGGGAGGGGGCGCGCTGGGCCTGGGAGATGAGCGGGCGGATCTCGTCGATGCTGAAGACGACCTTCTCCGTGCCGACGAGCGTGACGTCCCCGTGGGTGCCGGCGAGCGCCGTCGTGCAGCCCTGGCAGTGGCCGCAGCCCGGCTCGTCGGGGTCCGTGCACTGCAGGGCTGCGGCGAACGCACGCGCCGCGACCGACCGGCCGGAGCCCGGGGGGCCGGTGACGAGCCAGGCGTGGGTCATGGCCCGGGCGGCCGCGTCGCCCGCGGCGTGGCGGGAGGCGTCGACGGCGGCGCGGAACGTTGCGACCACGTCCTCCTGGCCGACGACCTCGTCCCACACGCTCATGAGCGTGCCTGGCTGGACGTGGCGTCTGATGCGTCGGCGGGCGCAGGCCGGGCGTTGGTGGTGTCGCCGGACCTGGGCCGACCAGCACCATCGGAGTCGCCGGACCTGGGCCGACCAGCACCATCGGAGTCGCCGGACCTCCGACCAGCACCATCGGAGTCGCCGGACCTGGGCCGACCAGCGCCATCGGAGTCGCCGGACCTGGGCCGACCAGCGCCATCGGAGTCGCCGGACCTGGGCCGACCAGCACCATCGGAGTCGCCGGACCTGGGCCGACCAGCACCGTCGGCATGCGCAGCGACGTTGGGCAGGAGTGGCTCGAGGCGCTCGATGATCGCGGCGTGGATCTGGTCGGGCGCCGCGGCAGCGTCGAGCACGACGTAGCGGTCGGGGTCTGC
>NZ_JBTSDU010000080.1:0-14085 GCF_054605595.1 Georgenia sp.
GGTGCGGAACCGACCGGCGGTCCCGGTGCGGAACCGACCGGCAGACCGGCGGAGCCTCCACGGTGCGGACGTCGGCCCCACGCTCAGGCCGTGGCGTCCTCCCCGGCCATGACGGCGGCACGCCCGGCCTCGAGGCGGGCGATCGGCACCCGGAACGGGGAGCAGGAGACGTAGTCGAGCCCGGCGTTGTGGAAGAAGTGGATGGACTCCGGGTCGCCGCCGTGCTCGCCGCACACGCCCATGTGCAGGTGCGGGTCGGTCGCGCGGCCGCCGGTGACGCCGGCGACGACGAGCGCACCGACGCCGTCGGCGTCGAGCGTCTCGAACGGGGAGATGGTGAGCACGCCGTTCTCGAGGTAGTCGGCGAAGAACGCGCCCTCGACGTCGTCGCGCGAGAAGCCCCACGTCGTCTGGGTGAGGTCGTTGGTGCCGAAGGAGAAGAAGTCCGCCTCCTCCGCGATGCGGTGCGCGGTCAGGGCCGCCCGGGGCAGCTCGATCATGCAGCCGATCGGCAGCGCCAGTTGGGTGCCGGCCGCCCGCCCGACCTCGGCGAGAATGTCCTCGGCCTCCTCGCGGACGATCTGGAGCTCACGGACCGAGCCGATGAGCGGGACCATGATCTCCGGCTGCGGGTCCTTGCCGGCCGTCCGCAGCTCGACGGTGGCCTCGGCGATCGCGCGGATCTGCAGGCCGAACAGGCCCGGCACCTTCAGCCCGAGCCGCACCCCGCGCAGGCCCAGCATGGGGTTCTGCTCGTGCATGCGGCGCACCGCGGACAGCAGCTTCACGTCCCGCGGGTCCGGCTTGCCCGCCGCCTCGGCGAGGGCGACCTTGACCGAGAGGTCGGTCAGGTCCGGCAGGAACTCGTGCAGCGGCGGGTCGATGAGGCGGATGGTGGTCGGGAGGCCGTCCATCGCGTCGAGGAGTTCGAGGAAGTCCTGGCGCTGCAGCGGCAGGAGGGCGTCGAGGGCGGTCTTGCGCTCCTCGTCCGTGCTCGCGAGGACGATGTGCTCGATGTACTCGCGTCGCGGGCCGAGGAACTGGTGCTCGGTGCGGCACAGGCCGATGCCCTCCGCGCCCCGCTCGCGCGCCCGACGGGCGTCATCGGCGTTGTCGGCGTTGGCACGCACCCGCATCCGGCGGACGGTGTCCGCGTGGGTCATGATGCGGTCGACGGCGAGGATCAGCTCGCGCATCGCGTCGTCCTCGCACGCGGCGAGCCCGGCGTCCAGGCCCGAGGAGATGTAGAGCATCACCGGGGAGTCGACCACCGGGACGTCACCGAGGAAGACCTCGCCCGTCGTCCCGTCGAGGGCGATGACGTCCCCGGGGTGCAGGACACGCCCGTCGACCCGGACCTCCTGGGCGGCGACGTCGACGTCGACCGCCTCGGCCCCGACCACGGCGGTGGTTCCCATGCCGCGGGCCACGACCGCCGCGTGGGACGTCTTGCCGCCGCGGGAGGTGAGCACGCCGTCGGCGGCGATCATGCCCTGCAGGTCGTCCGGGTTCGTCTCCCGGCGCACCAGGATCACCTTCGCCCCCGCCGTGGAACGCTCGACGGCCTGGGCGTTGTCCAGGACGATCTCGCCCACCGCGGCGCCGGGCGAGGCGGCCATCGCGCGGGTCAGCAGCACCCGCTCGGCGTCGGCGTCGAACTGCGGGAACAGCAGCTGGGTCAACTGGCCGCCGGTGACGCGGGAGATCGCCTCGTCCATCGTGATGAGGTTCTCGTCGACGAGCTGGGTGGCGATGCGGAAGGCGGCGCCCGCGGTGCGCTTGCCCACCCGGGTCTGCAGCATCCACAGCTTGCCGCGCTCGATGGTGAACTCGATGTCGCACAGATCCCGGTAGTGCGTCTCCAGGCGCCGCATGGCCTGGCGGAGCTCGGTGTAGGACGTGGGGTCGAGATCCTCCAGCTCCGCCAGGGAGAGGGTGTTGCGGATACCGGCGACGACGTCCTCGCCCTGGGCGTTGGAGAGGTAGTCGCCGTAGACGCCGGAGTGCCCGGTGGACGGGTCGCGGGTGAACGCGACGCCGGTGCCCGAGGTCTCGCCGAGGTTGCCGAAGACCATGGTCACGACGTTGACTGCGGTGCCCAGGTCGTTGGGGATGCGCTCGCGGCGCCGGTACAGCCGCGCCCGGTCGGTGTTCCACGACCCGAACACCGCCTCGATCGCCAGGTCGAGCTGCTCACGCGGGTGCTGGGGGAAGGACCGCCCGGTCCGGTCCCGGACGATGCTCTTGTACGTGGCTACCAGGTCCTGGAGGTCGCCTGCGGTCAGGTCGACGTCCGACGCCGCACCGACCTCCGTCTTCTTGTCCTCCAGGGCGTGGGCGAAGAGGTCGCCGTCGATGTCGAGGACGGTCTTGCCGAACATCTGGATGAGGCGACGGTAGGAGTCCCACGCGAAACGCTCGTCGCCCGAGGACACCGCCAGGCCCTTGACGGAGGCGTCGTTGAGGCCGACGTTCAGGACCGTCTCCATCATGCCGGGCATGGAGAACTTCGCCCCGGAGCGGACGGAGACGAGCAGCGGGTCGTGGAAGTCGCCGAGCTGGCGACCGAGCGCGTCCTCGATCTCACGGACGGCCATGGTGACCTCGACCCGTAGCTCGGGGGGCACGGTCCCGTCGCGCATGTAGGCGCGGCACGCCTCGGTGGTGATCGTGAACCCCGGCGGCACCGGCAGCCCCAGCTTGGTCATCTCCGCCAGGTTCGCACCCTTGCCGCCGAGCAGGTCCTTCTGGTCCTTGCCACCCTCGCTGAACCGGTACACGTACTTCGGCATCTCTCGGCCTCCTCAAGGCACTCACTCGTGGGACGCAGATGACGTTATCGTGACTTGCGTCACGGCCTACGATAGGGAGTCCGCGGGGCGGCGGGGGCGACCATGGGCTCAGATGGGACTCGGCCGTGAGGCCGGCCCGCCCGCGGCCGTGGCGCGGGCAGCTCTCGGGCCCAGTTTGCGTTCAACCTGGCTATGCGGCCTTCTTGATGGCGGGGCCGGCTCCGCAGCCCGCGCGAGGCCGAGCTCTACCAGCAGTGGATCGACAACGACCGCGAGTTCCGCGCCCTGATCGCACACATGCGCGAGGTCGCCGCCCAGGCCACCGAACTCATCCTCGACGACACCAGGGCCCAGCGTCACTCACAGGTCTAGACGCAAGCTCAGAGTCCAGCCGCGATCCCGGATGGCAGCCTCGGCAGTCACCTCACCGTGACCCGGCGGAACACCACCACGGCTGTCGCGGTGAGCCCGAGGAGCCACCCGAGCGCCAACAGCAAGCCGCCGGTCTCGTCGAAGCCCGAGGTGAACGCCCCATCCATCATCACTCTGACGGCGCCGTGGGCGGGCATGAACTTGGCCCAGGGAGGCGGCGCTGCATCGAACATGGCGTTCTGAGCCAAGCCGATGTCGATGAAGGGAACCACCAGCAGGACGTAGAGGCCCCCGAGGCGACCGAATACCGGGCCGACGATGACTCCGATCGTTGCGTAGGTGAGTGCGACCAGGACGTTCGCTCCGATGAACAGGGGCCAACTCGCGGCATCGAAACTCAGTGCGGTGACCGCGATCGTGGCCGCCGTCGCCACCAAGGCCGCCACCGCGATGACCGCCATCCGCACGCCCAGGATCTCCCCCGGTCGGTAATCGGTCAAAGAGAGTCGTCGATCTGCCTGGGCGGAGTCCAAGATGACGAACAGCCCCGCGAGCGAGGCCAGGAACCCGATCGTGATGGGGACCATGATCGCTCCGTGTACGTCGGCCATCGAGATGATCGAGAGCCCACGTCGACCTCTCTCGACGAGTTCGACCGGCGTGGGGTCATCCGGGGTGACCGCGATCGAGGTCGAGATGAACGCGACCGGCAGCCCCACGATGAGGACCCACATCACCGGCATCCGGCGGAGCTGGCGACTCGCCGCGCCGAGCCCGGCGGTGATGCGGCGGCGTGCAGGGCTGGTGACCCGGGTTGCCTGTTTGTGAGGGCGCGTCGTGGCCGTCAGCGCCACCGCCGCCACCGCGACACTGCCCGTAGCCCACAACAGCGACCACCCCAGGTCGCCCACGGTCGCGCCATGACCGGACGCCACGTCGGTCACGACCGACGTGGGGAAATGGAGGGGAAGCAGCCGTAGCACCGGCGCCACGCCACCCATGGCGGGTCCGAAGAACACATCGAATATCCAGGCGAACACCACGATCAGCGACCCGTTCAACTCCGAGTGCACCAACGCCCCCACCAACACCCCGAACCCCGCGTAGATCACTGCGGCCAACGCCGTCGCCCCGATCACCCTTCCGGTTCCGGCCACGTCGGTGCGCACGGCCAACGCCACCAACGCCCCGGCGGACGCCACGGTCGCCAGCACCAGTGTCGAGACGAGCCTCGAGGCCACCACTGCGCCGGCACCGGCTCCCGCGACGGCTAGCCTGCGATCGGCGTCGCGGGACTGCGAGACGTGGAAGAACCCCGCCACTCCGGCCAGCACTGCGGCGGCCCATGCGGCGGTGGCCGCCTCCACGTCTCCCAGGTCGGCCGCGCCACCCAGAATGTTGGCGAAGTCTCCCAACGCGCCGGCCGACAGCGTCACGAAGACCACCGGAACGACCACCAGCAGCACCACGTTGAGCGGGCGCCGCCAGTACTCGACCATCCAGCGTCCGCTCAGGGCCAGGGCCGCGGTCATCGCAGCACCGTTCGACCGTCGATGAGGTCATAGATTCGGTCGAAGCGCTCCTCGTCGGCGATGAAGTGGCTGATGATCAACAAGCTGGCCCCGGCGTCGCGTCGCTGCGCGGTGAGTTCCCAGAACCGCTGGTAGGTGTCCCAGTCGAACCCCGCATAGGGCTCATCCAGGAACAACAACGCCGGATCATGCAGCATCGCCAGCGCCAAGTTCAGTTTCGCTCTCGTCCCGCCCGAGAGTTCCTCTACCCGAGCCTTAGCGAAGCGCGCGAAGTCGAGATCCTCGTAGAGCTGCTCACGTGACTGGGCCAGCTCACCCACTCCCAACCCGTAGGCGGCGCCGAAGAGGTCGAGATGTTCATCAACGCTCAGCCGCTCATAGAGCACCGGCGTCTGCGGGCAGTACCCGAAGCTCGGGGTCCGATCCACGGTGCCTGCGTCGGCGGTCAGGTCGCCCACGAGCACCTTCATCAGCGTGCTCTTGCCCGACCCGTTCTCCCCGACGAGCCCGACGACCTCACCGGGGAGCAGCTCTAGGCCAGCACCTCTCAGCACCGGCAATGTCTGACGTCGTGGCCACCAACCCCGGCGATACGCCTTCCATACCCCCGCCGCGGACAGCACCTGACCCGATGGTCGGGCGGCATCGTTCTGGCCCACCGCGTCCTTGGCACTCGCGTGGGCGGCACGGTGTTCTCTTGTCACTGTTACTCCTGTTCCCTGTCGTCGCGGCACAGCAGGCCGAAGGCCGCACAGCGCGCCATCTCTCTCCCAACATGCGGGGTCGGCATCCCCCAACCCGGGAGACGCGCACCCCAGGGCCATCCCCACGACCATGCGCGAGACCAGCGCCGCATCGACCTCACGATAGGTCCCGGTCCCGGTCCCGGTCCCGTCCTCGAGCAGCACGTGGCTCCGCGCCCGCACGTCTTCGAGGGGCTGTCGGGCAGTAGTCCGCTGCCGCCCCCAATCCAGACGGCGCGGCCAAGAGCGCCGCCTTGACCAGTTCCGGCCCAGCGACCACGAACCTGGCCAGACCCCTCATACCGGCTCGCCAGTATGGCCTCGACCGCTTCGGGCGTGTCCACGTCGAGACGGAATCGTTCCGCTGCCTGAGCCGGACGGGGCACCACTCGCTCATCAACGAGCGCGCTGAACGCCTCATCCAGATCGCTGACGTAGCAGTAGAACAGCCCCCGCGAAGCGTCCGCTCGACGCACGACCATGGGCGCGGTGATCCCATACCAGTCGGTCTCGGCCAGTTCAGCCGCCAACGCAGCCATCAGTTCCTGACGTCGGACCTCAGGCCCGAGACGGCGGCGACTCGCGGCCCCCACATCGACATGGTGACCATTAGTGACATGCGTGTCAATCGCATCCGAACCGTGAGCGCGACGTACTGGTTCGTAGGCTCGGCCGGCGATCATCCCCTCGCTGGTCGCGGTATGGCGCTGCTCGTCCGGCCCGAGCGCCTCGGTCTCAGGCCAGGTGCAGCCCCGGGCCCGGGCCGGCTGCCGCTCGGCGGCTCAGGCCAGGTGTCGCTCGGCCGGGCCGGAATATGCGCTGAGCGGGCGGATGAGGGCGTTGTCGGCGAGCTGCTCCATGATGTGCGCGGTCCACCCGACGATCCGGGCGGCGACGAACAGCGGCGTGAAGGTCCCCGTGTCGAAACCCATCAGGTGGTAGGCCGGTCCGGAGGGGTAGTCCAGGTTCGGCTGGATGTCCGTGCGCTCGCGCATGCCCCGCTCGAGGGCGTCGTACAGGGCGGCGAGGTCGGGCCGGTCGTGGTGCGCCACGAGCGTGTCGAGGGCGGCCTTCATGGTGGGCACGCGGGAGTCGCCGTGCTTGTACACGCGGTGCCCGAACCCCATGACCTTGCGCTTCTCGGCGAGCGCCCGCTCCAGCCACGCGTCGGCACGGTCGGCGGTACCGATCTCCTCGAAGACGTGCATCACGGCCTCGTTCGCACCGCCGTGCAGCGGCCCCTTGAGCGCCCCGATGGCACCGACGACGGCGGAGTACAGGTCCGCCAGCGTGGAGGTGATGACGCGCGCGGTGAACGTGGAGGCGTTGAAGGAGTGCTCGGCGTAGAGGATGAGGGAGACACGGAACGCGTCGACCACGACCGGGTCGGGCACCTCCCCGAAGGTCATGTGGAGGAAGTTCTCCTCGTAGCCGAGGTCCTCGCGGGCGGGCACCGGCGCCTGGCCGCGGCGGCGGCGCTGGTCGTAGGCGATGACCGCGGGGAGCTGGGCGAGCAGCCGGGTGGACTTGGCGAGGCCGGCCGCCGGGGAGGCGTCCACCGTCGTCGGGTCGACCGCCCCGATCACGGAGACGGCGGTGCGCAGCACGTCCATCGGATGGGCGGTGGTGGGCGTGAGGTCGACGACGGCACGGACGGTGTCGTCGAGGGCCCGCTGGCCCCGGCCGGCGTCCTCCAGCGCGGTGAGCTGGGCGGGGGTGGGCAGCTCGCCGTGCCACAGGAGGTAGGCGACCTCCTCGAAGGTGCACCGGGCGGCGAGCTCCTGGACGGGGTAGCCCCGGTAGAGCAACGAGTTCGTGTCGGGGTTGACCTTGGAGATGGCTGTCGTGTCGGCGACGACGCCCACGAGGCCCTTGCGGATCTCGGTCTGGGTCGGGGTCATGATCGCTCCCTTGCGGTCGGTGCAGCGCTGACGTCAGAGGTGGAAGTTGTACAAGGAGGTGTCGAAGGTGTTGTAGGCGGGGTAGTCGAGGAGCTCGTAGAGGTCGGCGCGGTGCTGCATCTGGTCCAGGAGCGGGGCGAGGGTGCCCTGCTCGTTGAGGGTGTCCAGGGCCCGCTCCGCGGCGCCCATCGCGATCCGCAGCAGCGAGACCGGGTAGATGACGATACTGATGCCCGCGGACCCGAGCTGGGTGGTGGTGAAGAGCTCGGACTTGCCGAACTCCGTCATGTTGGCCAGGACGGGTACGTCGACGGCGGCCCGCACCGCCTCGAACTCTGCCAGGTCCGCCATCGCCTCGGGGAAGATCGCGTCCGCCCCGGCGTCGACGAGCCGGCGGGCCCGGTCGATGGCGGCCGGGAGGCCGTCGACGCCGCGGATGTCGGTGCGGGCCATGACGAGCAGGTTCGGGTCGCGCCGGGCGTCGACGGCGGCCCGGATGCGCTTGATCGCGACGTCGGCGTCGACGACCTGCTTGCCGTCCAGGTGGCCGCACCGTTTGGGGTTGACCTGGTCCTCGATGTGCAGCCCGGCCACGCCGGCGTCCTCGAGCTCCTGGACGGTGCGGGCCACGTTCATCGGCTCGCCGAAGCCGGTGTCGGCGTCGACGAGGGCGGGCAGGTCGGTCATCCGGGCGACCTGCCCGCTGCGTCCGGCGACCTCGGTGAGCGTGGTCAGGCCGATGTCGGGCAGGCCGAGGTCGGCCGAGAGCACCGCGCCGGAGATGTAGACGCCGTCGAAGCCCTTGTTCTGGATGAGCTTGGCGCTGAGGGGGTTGAACGCGCCGGGGAAGCGCAGGAGCTCGCCGGTGGCGAGGCGGGCGCGCAGGGCGGCGCGCTTGTCCGCGGCCGAGGTGGTGGCGTAGAGCATCAGAAGATCCCTTCGGGGGCGGTGACGGAGGCGATCCGGTCGGCCGGGGCGGTCACGGTCAGCTCCCCGAGCTCGTCTGCCGTGAGCTCGGGCAGGTGGCGGGCGGCGTCGAGGAAACGCTCGATCTCGCCCGCCTCGAGGACGCCGTCGGCGAGCGTGCGGAACTTCGCCTCGTACTGCTCGCGGGCGAAGGGCCGGGCACCCAGGGGGTGGGCGTCGGCGACGGCGATCTCCGCGACGATGCGTGCGCCGTCGGCCAGGGTGATCTCCACGCGGCCACCGAACGCCTTCTCCGCCGGGTCTTCCGCGTGGTACCTCCGGGTCCACTCCGGGTCCTCGGCGGTGGTGATCTTGCGCCACAGCGCCACCGTGTCGGGGCGGGCGGCCCGCTCGGGGGCGTAGGAGTCGACGTGGTGCCAGGCGCCGTCCTGCAGGGCGACGGCGAAGATGTACGGGATCGAGTGGTCGAGCGTCTCACGGGAGGCGGTGGGGTCGTACTTCTGCGGGTCGCCCGCGCCGGAGCCGATGACGAAGTGGGTGTGGTGGCTCGTGTGGATGACGATGCCGGCGACGCCGTCCGGGTCGGCGAGCTCGGGGTGCTCGCGGTGGAGCCGGCGGGCGAGGTCGATGAGCGCTTGTGACTGGTACTCCGCGGAGTGCTCCTTGGTGTAGGTGTCCAGGATCGCCCGCTTGGCGGCACCGGGTGCCGGCAGGCGCACGTCGTAGGCGGCGTCCGGGCCGTCGAGGAGCCAGGCG
This sequence comes from Georgenia sp., assembly GCF_054605595.1. Taxonomy (NCBI): domain Bacteria; kingdom Bacillati; phylum Actinomycetota; class Actinomycetes; order Allobogoriellales; family Allobogoriellaceae; genus Georgenia; species Georgenia sp. The sequence continues at coordinate 9,024 of NZ_JBTSDU010000080.1, forward strand.
ATGACGCCGTCCTCGCCCTCGTAGATCGGGGTGGGCGAGGTCTGCCCGCGCATGGCGCGGTCCACGGCCTCGACGGCGACCTTCCCGGCGAAGGCCGGCGCGTACGCCTTCCACGTCGAGATCTCGCCCTTGCGGGACTGCCGGGTCGCGGTGGTGGTGTGCAGCGCCTGGCCGATGGCGTGGAAGATCACCTCGGGAGGCAGGGCGAGCAACGTGCCGATGCCGGCCGCGGCCGACGGTCCCAGGTGCGCGACGTGGTCGATCTTGTGCCGGTGCAGGCTGATCGCCCGCACCAGGTCGACCTGGATCTCGTAGCCGGTCGCGATGGCACGGACGACGTCGGCGCCGGTGAGGCCCCGCCGTGCGGCAAGGTGCTGGGCGACGGCCAGGATCGGCGGGATGTTGTCACCCGGGTGGGAGTACTCCGCCGCGAGGAACGTGTCGTGGTAGTCGAGCTCGCGCACCGCGACCCCGTTGGCCCACGCGGCCCACTCCGGGCTGACCCGGGCGGTTCGGGGTACGCCGAAGACCGTTGCGCCCGGGGCGTAGGGGTGGGCCAGCGCCTGCGCACGGGCGGCGACGGCGGGGCCGCGCAGCAGCGAGGCGGTCGCCACCGCGGCGTTGTCGATGACACGGTTGATCACCATCTCGGTGACATCGTCGTCGACGGCGACCGGGTCGGCGGCGACCTCGACGATCTTCCAGGCGAGCTGGTCCTCCCGCGCGAGCCGGTCCGCGCTGGGGTGCACCCGGACGTGGTGGGTGATGGTGGGGGCGTCGGCGGTCATGGCGTGGCTCCTTCGAGGACGGTCCGGGCGGTGGCCGTGGTGGTGGGGGCGTCGGCGGTCATGGCGTGGCTCCTTCGAGGACGGTCCGGACGGTGCCCGTGCTGGTGGTGGCGCCGGTGGCGGTGGCGTTGGTGTCCGCGCCGGAACCGCCGCCGGCTTCGGCGTCTGCGTCTGCGTCTGCTTCTGCGTCTGCGTCTGCGTCTGCGAGGCACTGGAGGATGTGCGTCAGGCTGGCGTGCAGGTGGACGGCGGTGGCGTGCGCGGCGAGCACACCGTCTCCCTGCGCGATCGCCTCGGCGATGGTGCGATGCTCGAGCGCGGACCGTGCCAGGCGGTCGGGGTTGTCGTGGGCCAGGCGGCGCGCCCGGGCCACGTGCGCCCGCAGGTTGGCGAGCGCGCGGCGCAGGTACGGGCTGCCCATCGCCTCGTCGATCGCGGTGTCGAGCTCGCCCACGAGGCGGTAGTAGGCGCCGTGGTCGCCGTCGATCAGGTCCCCGGCGGCCGCGAAGCGGTCCGCGAGCGTGCGGAAGACGGCGGGATCGCCGCGGCGGGACGCGAGCGCGGCCGCCTGCGTCTCGAGCGCCTGGCGGAGCTCGAACAGGTGCCGGACGTCGTCCGCGGCGAGGTGGGACACCACAAGGGTGCGTCCCCGGCCGGGGACGGTGAGCCCCTCGGCGGCGAGCCGGGCGAGGGCCTCGCGCAGCGGCGTACGGGAGAGGCCGAGCCGCTCCGCCTGCTCCGCCTCACCGAGCTCCGTGCCCGGCTCCAGACGGAAGGAGACGATCTCCTCCCGCAGGACGGTGTAGGCACGGTCGCTGGCTCGCACGGGCTCACCGTACCCACTCCACGTCAGTTTGTATACAAATACGACTGATGGGAGGTGGAACGTGGGTCGATCGTTCGGTTATGCATACCGGGCGGGCGGGCTCGGGGGATGGCCCGCTGGTCAGCGCTTGGACACCGCGGCCGGGTCGGGCCCGCGGTTCTCCTCGATCCACCGGTCGATGCGTTCCCACCAGTCGTACAGCCAGTCGATCCGAGCGTCCCGACCCACCGGGATCTCCTGGGGGCGCACCCCCCAGCCGTGCATGACGATGCGCTTGTCCATCGGCAACTCGCGCCAGATGTCGGTCACCGTGAGCAACCGGTCGAGCCCGGTGTGCGCGATGAAGATGACACCGGCATCCGGTGCCGCGTCGAGCGCGGCGAGCATCCCGCCAGGGCGGGGCGCCATCACATGACGCATGGCCGCCGCCCGCTCAGCCATCGCGTGGTGCCCGTCCTTCTGCAGCCGTTCGATGTGCCGCAGACGACGACGTGCGGAGAACTGCCCACCCTCGGGGAAGATCACGAACGCGTCGTTCACGTCGAGGCCCTTGGCCAGCCCGCCCACCCGGTCGGTCAGCCGGGGCTGCGGCTTCCGCGACCGCAGCCGCCCCGCGCGTTGGGACGGCGACGGGGCGATGAACCGGTTGGGCAGGCGGTTCAGCACGACGTCGATCGCCGGGTCCCACTGGAGAGTGTCCTTCAGGACCACGCGCGGCTCGCGGTCGTACCGGTTGAACAAGGCGTCCAGCAGGAGGAACGAGTCCCCCGGCCCGCCGTGCCGGCTCGCCACGATGATCGGGACGCCCGGCATCGCGCTGCGCACGCTCGCCCCCTCGATCTCGACCCGCAGGCGCAGCACCCAGCACATGTGCCGGGACAGCACGTCCAGGAGCGCTGCGGCCAGCCGGTAGTGGGCGTGTTGGAACGTCGCGGTGTGGATGTTCCGGCCGAAGCCGGAGCCGACCCACAGGCCGAAGAGGCACACGAGGGCGGCGGAGTCCCACAGCAGGTAGAAGGTCGCCAGCCACAACAGGCGCGGGATTCGCAGGATGCCCGGTATGAAGGCCGTGGCCGCGGTGCCGATCACCAGCCACAGGGGCAGGGAGGTCAAGAGCAGTACGGCACCAAGGACGACGGCGGGGCCGACGAGGACTCGGCGCGCCCAGCGTGGGGGGAGCCGCATCAGCCACCCGGTCCGGAGAGGTCGTGCCCGGCGAGGTAGTCCAGCGTGGCGGCGTGGGCTCGTTCCATCCGGCCGGTGGTACCGCCGAGTTTTCGGAGGGAGCTCAGCCGGTCGTCACCGGGCGCGACGCCACCGCTGGGCAGGACGTGGAGCGTGACGTCGTCGGGCAGGTGCGCGACGTCGTGGGCGAACCGGTGCCGGCGGGCGATCTCGAAGGCCACCTTGGCGGTGGCCACCGGCTGCCGCGGCACCGTGAGGGACTCCTCGACGCGCCCCACCTGGAGCACGTAGACGATCTTCGCGCCGGCCTGGACGGCGGCCTCGATGGGGATGGAGTTGACGATGCCGCCGTCGATGAAGTGCTCGCCGCCGATCAGGACCGGTGGGAGAACGCCGGGCGGTGAGGCGGAGGCCAGCACGGCGTCGATCAGCGGGCCGCTCCCGAACCAGTGCTCGGCGGCCCGCTCGATGCTCGCCGCGACGACCCACAGCGGCACGCTCAGGCCCTCGAAGGTGGCGTCGGCACCCAGCGCCTGGACGAGGAGGGAACGCAGCGGCTCGGGCGAGACGAAGTGGGTGCGGGTGCGGAGCATCCGCACGACCTGGCGCGGGACGCTGTGCCCGTAGACGGCGCGGGCGGCGGGAGAGGTCCAGGCCTCCTCGAGCCGGGTCAGGGCGTCGTGAGACGGGTCGGCGGCCAGGATCGCGCCGTTGATCGCGCCGATGGACGTGCCGACCACGAGCTCGGGGCGGATTCCCACCTCGAGGAGCGCCCGCACCATCCCCACCTCGACGGCGCCGCGGACACCGCCGCCGCCGAGCACGAATGCGACTGGACCTGCCACGATCCCATCGTGGCACTCGGTCCGGATCCGGGCACACGGCACATCCATTCGGGTGGGAGGGTGGCGACGACGTCGCCGAGCTCGCCCCCGGTCCGGATCCGGGCGCATGGCGCATCCGGCACATCCGACGGATCCGGCACGTCTGACACATCCGCACACACGCCTCGACGAGCCGCACAATCAGCCCGCCTGCCGGTCTCACCATCTGACACGCCAGGCACCCCCCGTTCCCCTGACCGGACGCCACGGGCCGCCACCGGGCACCTCTGGTTCGCTCGCCCCATGTCCAAGCCGTTCGCCCTGCTCGCCTCGCGTGGCGAGCGCGTGGCCGCCGACGAGGAGTACGCGAGCTTCCTGCGCTTCACCGGCCTGCGGACGGAGCAGCTGCGCCGGGTACGGACGGAGGCGGGCCCGTTCGAGCTCGACCTCGACGACCTCTCCGGCGTCTTCCTCGCCGGCAGCCCGTTCACCATGTCGACCCCGGAGTCGCAGAAGAGCGCCACCCAGCTCCAGGTCGAGGCGCAGCTCGCCGAGGTGCTGGCCGAGGTCCACCGCCGCGACTTCCCGTTCCTCGGGCTGTGCTACGGCGTCGGCGCGCTGGGTGCGGTCGCCGGCGGGGTGGTGGACGGCACCTACGCCGAGGAGACCGCCGCCGTCGAGATCACCATCACGCCCGACGGCGCCGCTGACCCGTTGCTGGGCGACCTGCCCGCCACATTCGAGGCGTACGTCGGCCACAAGGAGGCGTGCACGGTGCTCCCCCGCGGCGCGACCGTCCTGGCGACGTCGGCCGCGTGCCCCGTCCAGGCCTATCGGCTCGGTCACAACCAGTACGTCACCCAGTTCCACCCGGAGATGGACCGCGACGCACTGGTCACCCGCATCGAGGTCTACCGCGGCGCGGGCTACTTCCCCGAGGCCGCGGCCGACGCCGTCGTCCGGCGCATCTCGGGCGCGGACGTGTCGGCCTCGCACCGGCTGCTGCGGGCGTTCGTCGAGCGGTTCGCCGCCGTTCAGGACACGGCGCTCTCGGAGGCGGCGGTGCCGGCGTAGTCGCCGATCGTCTCCGCACCCGCAGTCGGTCGAGCGGGCGGGCCGGGGTCCAGGCCCGGGAGCAGCCGGCGACGATGACGCCGCTGCTGCAGCCCGCAGTCGGTCGAGCAGGCGGGCCGGGGCCCAGGCGACCGGCAACCGGCGACCGGCGACCGGCGACCCGGTGACGAGGGGGAGAAGGTCTCCGCGCCGATGACGCGCGCGGTCTCGGTCCACCGCCCGACAGGCCGGGCGGCCAGCCGCAGCGGCCCGGTAGGCCAGGCCGCACCGGCCAGGTAGGCCAGGCCGCACCGCCACTTAGGTCAGGCCGCACCGCCAACCGAACAGGGCCCCGCGGGAGCGAATCGCTCCTACGGGGCCCCGGC
>NZ_JBTSDU010000081.1:0-13936 GCF_054605595.1 Georgenia sp.
CTACTTCCGGAGGTCTGAGACCCGACGTGTTGCGCAAGAGACCCGACCGTTCCCGCAGAGAGGGACAGAAGATGCGGCTGGCCGTAGCGGGGGCGACGGGGCTGATCGGCTCCCAGGTGGTGCGGCTGGCGCAGGCTGCGGGTCACGACGTGGTCGGTCTGAGCCGCAGCAGTGGTATCGACCTCACCGAACCGGCCGGTCTCGGGGGGCGGCTGATCGGCGTCGACGCGATTGTCGACGTCACCCGGTCGTCGTCGATGGACCGGCGGGAGGCGACCGAGTTCTTCACCTCGGTGGCGACCAACCTCGGACGCGCAGCGAGGGCTGCGGGGGTGCACCGCACCGTGGTGCTCTCCATCGTCGGCATCGAGGGGAGCAAGGACTTCGGGTGGTACGTGGCGACGCTCGCGCACGAGCGCGCCACCCGTCAGCACGCTCCTGGGGTGAGGACGCTCAGGGCGACACAGTTCCACGAGTTCCCCGGACAGGTCCTCGCGCGCTCGCGACATCTCGACCGGCAGGGCGAGTACGCGCGGATCATGGACATGCCCATGCAACCGGTGGACTCGGCCGAGGTGGCTGCCCTGCTGGTCGAGATGGCCGGCGACAACGACGACGGGGACCTGCAGCTGGCCGGACCGCAGCAGGAGAATCTGGTCGACCTGGCGCGCCGATGGGCCGCGCTCCGTGGCGATCCGGTCCGGATCGAGGCCGTGCCGGCTCCGGCGAGCATCGCGGGCGGCTCGGTGCTGCCCGACCCGGGCACCCTCATCAGGGGCGTGGACTGGCAGTCCTGGGCCGAACGGACCAGCACCGTGGACGGTCCGGTCTGACCATGCGCTGCTGCGCCCAGGGTGGCGCACTGCTGCGCCGGGGTGGCGGTCAGGGGTGCACGATGTCGAGGTGCGGCACGGCGGAGCGGTGAACCGTGGCGGGGTACCTTCGGGGCCTCTACCTCCCCGTCAGGACTGGGCCAGCTCCGAGAGCTCGAGCCAGCGCTCTTCCAGGGCGGCCGACTCCGCCTCGGCCTCACGCAGCTCGTCGTTCAGCCGACCGAGGCCCTCGTAGTCGTTATGGTCTTGCTCAGCCATCCGCTCGTGGATGCCCGTGATCCGCTGAGCAAGCCGCTCCAGCTTTCGCTCCGTCGCGCCGAGCTCCTTGCGCGCGGCATGCTCCTCGGCACCCGACAGGCCGGGCGTGCTCGGTGCTGAGGCGGTGGTCGAGGGCACCGCGTCCTTCGGGGTGTTCTCCGCTTCACGCAGTCGCAGGTACTCGTCCACCCCGCCCGGCAGGTGACGCAGGCGCCCGTCGATGATCGCGTACTGCTGGTCGGTGACGCGCTCCAGCAGGTAGCGGTCGTGGGAGACCACGATCAGGGTGCCCGGCCAGGAGTCCAGCACGTCCTCCATCGCGGCGAGCATGTCGGTGTCGACGTCGTTCGAGGGCTCGTCGAGCAGGAGGACGTTGGGCTCCGACAACAGGATCAGCAGGAACTGCAGCCGCCGCTTCTGGCCACCGGAGAGCTCGCCCACCCGGGCCGACAGGTGCTCGCGGGCGAAACCCAGGCGCTCGAGCAGCTGCGCCGGGGTCATCTCCTTGCCGTCCACGAGGTAGGTCGTGCGGATGCGCGCCAGCACCTCCCGCACCCGGTCGCCGGCAATCTCCTTCAGCTCGGTGAACTGCTGGTCGAGCATCGCCAGCTGGACCGTCTTCCCCCGCTTCACCCGGCCCGAGTCGGGCTGCCGCGTGCCGACGATGAGCGAGAGGAGCGTGGACTTGCCGGCACCGTTGGCGCCGAGGATCGCGGTGCGCTCGCCGGGGGCGATCCGCCACTCGATGTCGCGCAGGACCGGCCGGCCGTCGAACGAGACCGACACGTCGAGCAGGTCGACCACGTCCTTGCCGAGCCGTGCGGTCGCCAGCCGTGACAGCGCCAGCCGGTCGCGCAGCGGCGGCACGTCCTCGATGAGCTGGTTGGCCGCGTCGATGCGGAACTTCGGCTTGGAGGTCCGGGCCGGCGCCCCCCGGCGCAGCCAGGCCAGCTCCTTTCGCATGAGGTTCTGCCGCTTGCTCTCGATCGCGGCCGCCTGCCGGTCGCGTTCGACCCGCTGCAGGACGTACGCCGCGTAGCCACCCTCGAACGGCTCCACGATCCGGTCGTGGACCTCCCAGGTGGTCGTCGCGACCTCGTCCAGGAACCAGCGGTCGTGGGTGACGACCAGCAGGCCGCCGGCACTGCGCGCCCACCGCCGGCGGAGGTGCCCGGCGAGCCAGGTGATGCCCTCGACGTCGAGGTGGTTCGTCGGCTCGTCCAGGGCGATGACGTCCCAGTCGCCGACGAGGAGCGCGGCCAGCGCCACCCGGCGCCGCTGCCCACCGCTGAGGGTCCCGACCCGCGCCTCCCAGGCGATGTCGGGCACGAGCCCGCCGATCACGTCACGGATCCCAGGGTCGCCGGCCCACTCGTGCTCGACCCGGTCGCCGACGATCGACGCGCCGACGGTGAGCGAGGAGTCGAGCGTGTCGCTCTGGTCCAGCACCGCCATGCGCACCCCGCCGCGGCGCGTGACCCGTCCGCCGTTCGGCTCGATCCGCGCCGCCAGCAACCCGAGCAGGCTGGACTTGCCGTCGCCGTTGCGGCCGACGATCCCGATCCGGTCGCCCTCGTTCACGCCGATGGTCACGGCGTCGAACACGACTCGTGTGGGGTATTCAAGGTGGAGGGACTCGGCCCCGAGCAGATGCGCCATCGGGACAAGGGTAAGCGTCCAGCCCGTGGCCGCCGTGCGGGTGCACGCAGCGGATCCCCGCTGCGTGCGGTCGAGGTACTCGGTCAGTTGCCGTCGAAGGGCAGCAGCAGCGTGCGCAGCAGCGCGGAGAGGTCCCGCCGTTCCTCGGGGGTGAGCTCGGCGAGCAGGCCACGTTCGGCGCTCAGCAAGGTGGACATGGCGGCGTCGACCTTGGCCTTGCCCTCCGGCGTCAGCCGCACCTTGACGACGCGCCGGTCGTGCTCGTCGGCGGCGCGCACCACGAGACCGTGGCTCACCAGGCGGTCGATACGGTTCGTCATCGTCCCCGAGGAGACCAGGGTCTCGGCGATCAGTCGGCCCGGCGTCAGCTCGTACGGCTCGCCCGCACGCCGCAGCGCGGAGAGCACGTCGAACTTCCAGGCCTCGACGCCGTGCTGGGTGAACGCCGCTCGGCGGAACAGGTCGAGGTGGCGCGCCAGGCGCGAGACGCGGGAGAACACGTGCAGCGGTTCAGGCTGGAGGTCGGGGCGTTCGCGCTGCCAGGCAGCGACGATGCGGTCGACCTCGTCCTGGGGCTGGCCCCGGACCGGCCCGTGCTGTCCCGGGTTCATTCCCCGAGATTACTCGACATCGAGATACTCGACGTCGAGTCTCGGCCCCGGCGCGCTCGGCCCTCGCCCGGGAGCTGTGTGCATGCCGGTCGTCTACGTCGCCCAGAGGGTGCAGTTTCCCAGCTGCGGCCCTCGCCCGGGCGCTGTGTGCGTGCCGGGGCTGCCGGGCGTCAGGCGGAGGCACGCAGCGCGTCGCGCAGCTTCATCCGCCCGCCGGTGTGCAGCACGCCGCGCTGGTAGACCCGGGCCGCGAGCGCGACGAGCAGCGGGATGGTGACGAGGCAGAGCCCGATCGCCAACGCGAGCTCACCGGCGCCGACCGCACCGAAAGCGTCCCGCACCGGCATCATGAACGGCGAGAAGATCGGGATCTGGGACACGATCCGCACCAGCGTGCCGTCCGGGTTGCCGGGCACCAGGAACATCGTGGCGTAGAACGGGATGAACAGCAGGAACATCAGCGGCGTCGTCACCGAGCCGATGTCCTCCTGGCGCGAGACGAGCGCCGCGAACCCGCCGAACAGCAGCGCGTAGAGGGCGTAGCCGAGCAGGAACCACACCAGCAGCCAGCCCAGCGCCGAGCCGAGGCTGAGCTCCATCCCGTCCGTCAGGCCCAGGGCGGCGGCCGCCGCGGTGACCGCTCCGCCGAGCACGACGACCTGGGCGAGGCCGTAGACGCCGATCCCCAGGATCTTGCCGGCCAGCAGCTGGGCGGGCCGGATGGTCGCGAGCAGCAGCTCGACCACGCGGGAGGTCTTCTCCTCCACCACCCCCATGGCGATGAGGGAGCCGGAGCCGATCAGCGCGAAGAGCAGGATCGAGATCATCACCATGGAGATGCCGTACGTGGGGCCGTCGAACCCGGGCCCGGCGTCCTCGGCCTGCTCCACCGTCGGCACCGCACCGGCCAGCGCCCGGGTGAAGGTGGCCGGGTCGCCCCCGAGCGCGTCGATCTGCTCGGTGACGACGAAGCTCTGGGTGGCCGCGGTGATCACGGCCACGAGGGCCTGGTCGGGCTCGCCGGTGGTCACCACGGTCGGTCGGGCCGGGGTGCCGCGCAGGACGGCCATTGCGCCGTCGTCGAGCAGTGCGGCGGCATCCTCGCCCGCCGCGTCCGTGAGCTCGAGGTCGAGGCCCTGCCGCTCCGCGGCCTCGGTGAGGAAGGGCCGCAGTCCGGCGACGGGCGACTCGACCGCGACCTGGGTGGCCTCGGGTGACGCCGCGCGGTCGAGGAAGTAGTTGCCCGCCACGGCGGCGATCACGATGACGGCGAGCATGACGGCCATCGAGATGATGTTCGCCTTCGTCATCATGCGGGTCTTGATCTCGCGCCAGGCCACCTGCCGGACGACGGACATGGCGCTCATCGGCCGCTCCTTCCCGAGCGGGCGGGCGCGGCGTCGGCGGGCGTCGGCCGCTCGTCCGCGACGACGTGCCGGAACAGGTCGGTCAGGCCGGGGCGTACCGGACTGAACTCCCGGACGGGGCCGAGGTGGAGCGCACCCGCGAGGATCTCCTGCTCGGCCCCCGGCATCGGGTCCGCGAGCTCGAGGACCACGCTCCCGGGCCGGTGGGCCGGTGCGAGCGATGTGACGCCCGTGAGGGAGCCCGCCCAGGCGAGCACGTCGTCGGTGGCGGTGCCCACCTCGACGAGCCAGCGGGGTCGGTCGGTGGTGCGCAGCTCGTCGATCGTGCCGAGCGCCACCATCTGCCCGGCACGCACGATCCCGACACGGTCGCAGAGCCGCTCGACGAGGTCGAGCTGGTGGGAGGAGAAGATGACCGGAACGCCCGCGTCCGCCCGCTCGCGCAGGACGCCGCTCATCACGTCCACGGCCACGGGGTCCAGGCCCGAGAACGGTTCGTCGAGCACCAGGATGCGCGGGTCGTGGACCAGGGCCGCGGCGAGCTGGACGCGCTGCTGGTTGCCGAGGGAGAGCTTCTCCACGTTGTCCCGCCGGCGTGCCCCGACGCCGAGGCGGTCGGTCCAGTACTCCACGGCGGTCCGGGCCGCCGGCGGGGTCATGCCGTGCAGGCGTGCCAGGTACTCGAGCTGCTCGCCGACCTTCATCTTCGGGTACAGGCCGCGTTCCTCGGGCATGTACCCCACATGCCGCCGGGTCCGTAGGTCCAGCTCCGCACCGTCCCAGCGCACGTGGCCGGAGTCCGGCGCGAGCACGCCGAGGACGATGCGCATCGCCGTGGTCTTGCCGGCGCCGTTGGACCCGACGAAGCCGAAGATCTCACCCGCGCGGACGTCGAACGTCAGGTCGCGCAGCGCCCGGACCGAGCCATAGGTCTTGTTCAGCTCATCGAGCTCGAGCGTACTCATTCGTGCTTCCCGTCCTCGACGGCGTGACCCGTCACGACCGGGCCTGGGAGCTCAGCCGTGGGTCCGGCTCCAGCCCCGACAGCCCGTTCCAGGCCAGGTTGACGATGTGGGCGGCCACCGTCACCTTGTCCGGGTGGCGGGCCTCGAGCCACCACTGCCCGGTCAGGGCGATGAGCCCGACGAGCATCTGGGCGTACATGGGTGCTGCCGACGCGGGGAGGCTGCGGGCTCGGAACTGGTCCGCCAGCAGGTGCTCCACCTGCGTCGCGACGTCGCCGATCAGGGACGAGAACGTCCCCGTCGCCTGGGCGACGGGGGAGTCGCGCACCAGGATGCGGAAGCCGTCGGTGTTCTCCTCGATGTAGTCCAGCAGCGCCAGGGCCGCCTTCTCCACGATGACCTTGGGGTGCCCGCCGGCGCTGAGCGGCACGGTGAGCATCCCGAGCAGGCGTTGCACCTCGCGGTCGACGATGACCGCGTAGATCCCCTCCTTGCCACCGAAGTGCTCGTAGACCACCGGCTTGGAGACCTTGGCGCGGGCGGCGATCTCCTCGACACTGGTGCCCTCGAACCCCTTCTCCGCGAACAGGGTGCGGCCGACGGCGACGAGCTGCTCGCGGCGCTCGCGGCCCGTCATCCGCACGCGTGGTGCGCTTCTGCTCTCGGAGGTCACGCGCCCCATCATGCCGTGCCGGTCCGCCGCGGCGGGCCAGCGGTGGATCGGCTGCGGGGTGGGTGGGCCGGCTGCCGGGTGGACGGCCGACTGCTCCACGGCGCAGCGGCTGGCACACTGGTCGGGCGGCGGTCCGCCCTGGTGTAATGGCAGCACGCAGGCCTTTGGTGCCTTGCGGTCCGGGTTCGAATCCTGGGGGCGGAGCCGGGCGCCCGTCCCCCGGGGCGGGTCTCGGCCCTTGACGGCCGCCCGGGCCGGGAGGCGGCGAGCGATAGAGTTGCCCGTGCATGACGCCCGGAGCGAACCCGGGCGGTGATCCCCCGAGGGAGCTGGCGTGACCCGAGCTGCTGCAGTCGTCATCCTCGCGGCAGGTGAGGGCACCCGGATGAGGTCCCGCCGCCCCAAGGTGCTCCACGAGATCGGTGGTCGCAGCCTCCTCGGCCACGCGCTCGCGGCCGCCGCGGCCCTGCCCACCGAGCGGCGCGCCGTCGTCGTGCGGCACGAGCGCGACACCGTCGCCGCGCACGCCAGGGCCCTCGACCCCGACGTGCTCGTGGTCGACCAGGACGACGTCCCGGGTACCGGCCGCGCGGTGTGGTGCGCCCTGGACGCCCTGGACGCCGCAACCCGCGGTGCCTCGCTCGCCGACCCCGGCGGGCAGCCGGCCGACCGGCTCGAGGGCCCCGTGCTCGTCATGGCGGGCGACACCCCGCTGCTCGACGCCGGCACGCTCACCGAGCTCCTGCGCGCCCACACCGAGGACGGCAACGCGGTGACCGTGCTGACCACCACGGTCGATGAGCCGTACGGGTACGGGCGGGTGCTGCGTGCGGGCGGCATCGTCGTCGGCATCGTCGAGGAGCGCGACGCCACGCCCGAGCAGCGGGAGGTCCGCGAGATCAACACCTCGACCTATGTCTTCGACGCCGCCGTCCTGCGTGAGGCCCTCGGCGGTGTCGGCCGCGCCAACGCCCAGGGCGAGGTGTACCTCACCGACGTCGTCGCCCTGGCACACGGGCGCGGCCTGCCCGTGCGGGCGCTCGCGGTGGAGGACTCCTGGCTGGTCGCGGGCGTGCACGACCGTGTCCAGCTCGCGGCGCTCGGTGCCGAGCTCAACCGCCGGCTCCTGGAGGAGCACATGCGCGACGGCGTCACGATCGTCGACCCGACGAGCACCTGGGTCGATGTCGACGTCGCGCTGGCCCGGGACGTCACGCTCCTGCCCGGCACCCAGCTGCACGGCGCCACGAGCGTCGGCGAGGGCAGCGTCGTCGGGCCCGACACCACGCTGTGCGACGTGCGCGTGGGTGCCGGGGTGACCGTGACCCGCACGCACGGCACCGGCGCCGTCCTCGAGGACGGCGCCACCGTCGGTCCGTTCGCCTACCTGCGCCCCGGCGCGCACCTGGGACCCGAGGGCAAGATCGGCACGTTCGTCGAGGTCAAGAACGCCTCGATCGGCAAGGGTGCCAAGGTGCCCCACCTGACCTATGTGGGCGACGCCGACATCGGCGAGGGCACCAACATCGGCGCCTCCTCCGTGTTCGTCAACTACGACGGCGTCGAGAAGCACCGCACCGTCATCGGCCGCCACGCCCGCACCGGGTCGGACAACATGTTCGTCGCACCCGTGCGCGTGGGAGACGGCGCCTACACCGGTGCCGGCACCACCATCCGCGAGGACGTCCCGCCCGGCGCACTCTCGGTCACCGGCGCCCCCCAGCGCATCATCGAGGGCTGGGTGCTGCGCCGCCGCCCCGGCACCGCCGCGGCAGCGGCGGCCGCCGCCGCCCTCGGCGATACCGCGCTCGGCCCGCAGGCCCGCGCCGAACTGGCCCGGCCCGCGGCCGGCACCAGCACTTCCCGGGACCACCAGGCCCCGGGTGCCACCGCTGAAGGAGATAGCCACCGATGACCGGGATCACCGCACACGGCGAGAAGCGACTGGTGCTGGCCAGCGGGCGGGCACATCCCGAGCTGGCGGCGGAGGTCGCCGCCGAGCTCGACCTCGAGCTCCTGCCCACGACGGCGTACGACTTCGCCAACGGTGAGATCTACGTGCGGTTCAACGAGTCGGTGCGCGGTGCGGACGTCTTCGTGCTGCAGGCCCACACCACGCCGATCAACCAGTGGCTCATGGAGCAGCTGATCATGGTCGACGCCCTCAAGCGGGCCTCCGCGAAACGGATCACCGTCGTCGCCCCGTTCTACCCCTACGCCCGGCAGGACAAGAAGCACCGCGGCCGCGAGCCGATCTCGGCCCGCCTCGTCGCCGACCTCTTCAAGACGGCCGGCGCGGACCGCCTCATGAGCGTGGACCTGCACGCCGCGCAGTCGCAGGGGTTCTTCGACGGTCCCGTGGACCACCTGTGGGCCATGCCGATCCTCACCGACTACGTCCGCTCCCGCATCGACGCCGCCAACGCGGCCGTCGTCTCGCCGGATGCCGGTCGCATCCGGGTGGCGGAGCAGTGGGCCGCGAAGCTCGGCGGGGTGCCGCTGGCCTTCGTCCACAAGACGCGCGACATCACCAGGCCGAACCAGGCCGTGGCCAACCGCGTCGTCGGCGACGTCGTCGGCAAGACGGCAGTGCTCGTGGACGACCTGATCGACACCGGCGGCACCATCGCGGAGGCTGTCAAGGTGGTGCTCGCCGCCGGCGCGTCCGACGTCATCGTCGCCGCCACGCACGGGGTCCTGTCCGACCCGGCGGGCCAGCGCCTCTCGGAGTCCGGCGCCCGTGAGGTCGTCGTGACGAACACGCTGCCGATCACCCCGGACAAGTATTTTCCCCAGCTCACGGTCCTGCCGATCTCGCCGCTGCTGGCACGGGCGATCCGTGAGGTCTTCGACGACGGGTCGGTGACGTCGCTGTTCGACGGGCAGTGACGGCGACCCAGCAGCGCTGCTCTTGACCTCTGGAACCGGCCATGCTCGGCCGGCCCCGGTGGCAGACTGCACCGGGTGAGCGGGAGGACGACGAGGTCGGTCGCCCCACCCGCGCCGGTCGCGGCTGAGAGGGAACGGCGATGGTGCGCACGGCGATCGACGCGAACAGGGGGCGCACGCTCCTCGTCGCCTCCACGGGCGGCCACCTCGAACAGATGTGGCGCCTGCGGCAGCGTTTCGTGCCCGACCTCGGCGACGTCGAGTGGGCCACGTTCGACGACGCCCAGTCACGCTCCCTGCTGGCCGCGGAGACCGTCCACCACGTGCCGTACATCCCCCCGCGCGGCTACCGGCAGGTGGCCAGGGTGCTGCCGCACGCCGCCCGGATCCTGCGCAGCGGCAGGTACGACCGGGTGATCAGCACCGGTGCGGGCATCGCGCTGGCGTTCCTGCCCGTGGCGCGCACCTTCGGTACCGAGCCCCACTACATCGAGAGCGCCGCCCGGGCGGACGGGCCGAGCCTGACCGGCCGGATCATCGGGAAGATGCCCGGTGTGCGGCTGTACTCCCAGTACGAGTCCTGGGCGGGCACGCGGTGGCGCTACGCCGGGTCGCTCTTCGACGGCTACCTCGCCGAGCCGGGGGAGGCACCGGCCGGCGGGGCCCGGCGCGTGGTGGTGACCCTGGGCACGATGCGCACGTACGGGTTCCGCCGCGCCGTGGAGCACCTGTCCCGCGTGCTGCCCGAGGTCCTCGCCCCTGGCGCAGAGGTGCTGTGGCAGGTGGGGGTCTCCGACTGCACCGGGCTGCCCGTGAACGGTCGCGTCGACGTGCCGTCGGCCGAGCTGCACGCCGCCATCGCGGCGGCGGACCTCGTGGTGGCCCACGCCGGGATCGGCTCCTGCCTGGCCACGCTGGACTCGGGTCTGTGCCCGGTGGTGCTGCCGCGTCGGCCCGAGCACGACGAGCACGTCGACGCACACCAGGAGCTCATCGCCGGCGAGCTGGACCGCCGCGGTCTGGCCATCCGCCGCGCGCCGGAGGAGCTCACCGCGGACGACCTCCGGGCGGCCATGTCACGGTCGGTGAGCCGGCTGGACGTGCCGGAGAGGTTCCGTCTCATCGTCGCGGCGTGAGCGCACCGTCCGCGCCGGCCGTCGTGACGCCATTGCCGTGACGCCACCGACCCCCGGGGCCGGTCCGGCCGGCTCAGGGCCGGACGACGGCGGGCGACCACGCCTGCGGCAGGAACAGCACCGGCGCCGACGTGCCGTCCACGGCGATCGCCCACACGTCGCTGACGCCCGGTTCGTCGGTGCGGGCCAGGCCGTACAGCAGGGTGTCGTCGTCGAGCCACTCGACCTGGTCGTCGACCGAGCGGGTCTCCCCGAGCACCCGCTCCTCGCCCGTCGCCACGTCCAGCACCGCGATGGTCCACTCCCGCTCACCCCGGTCCTTCTTGTAGGCGATCCTCGTGCCGTCGGGGGAGATCGACGGGCACTCGGCGTTCTCCCGGACGGTGGTGAGGGTCCGGGCGGCGAGGTCGCCCAGCACGAGCCACGTCTTGCCGGCCGCGGCCGAGGCCGCGGTGGCGTAGAAGCCGTCGCCGCCGGTGAAGGTGACGCCCCAGATGTTGCGGTCGACGGCGGTGTACGGGGCGCCGTCGACGATCAGGGTGAAGTCCTCGATGTTGCCGTATCCCTCGCCGTCGGCCGCCTCGACCACGGTCTGGGTGGAGAAGCCGGTGCTCGCGTAGGAGTGGCCGGTGACGAACGACGTCGTGGCGACGAGTGAGCCGTCGGCGGAGAGCCGGGTGCGGCTGGGGACGCCGGGCAGTGGCCAGGACCGCACCGGGTCCCAGGTCGCGTCGAGCAGGTCGGCCTCGAACGTGGTGACCAACCCGCGCACGGTGCGAAGGCACGAGACGTACGTCGCGCTGACGTCGACGCGGTCGCACGTGACGTCGGTGAACGCGCGTGGGCCGGCCGGTGCGGTCAGGGGGACCATCGCCACCTTGCCGTAGTCCTGGCCCGGGGAGGTGCTCCGGAAGACCACCCGGGGCTGGTCCTCCACCGCGACGCGGTCCGCCTCGGCGACGACAGGGGCGTTGTCCTGGGTGCTGCGGTAGTCGTTGTAGGCGGTGAGCCCGAATGCGACCACGCCGACGGTGACGATCACGATGACGGCGGTGAGGACGAGCACCTTCGGGCCGACCCGCCGCGCCTGCGTGCTCACGCGGCGGCTTCGGCAGGTGCGTCGGTCGTGGCCGGCGTCGCCGTGCCCGTGCGCGAGATCGCGCGGAGGCAGAACGGCAGGGCCACGGCGAGCAGGACGGTGACCACGAGCATCGACCCGGTGCGCCCGAGCGTGTACCACAGGGCTCCGAAGCCGGCCGAGGCCACCATGCGGCCGATGGCGACCACCGCCTGGGCGGAGCCGATCGCGCTCGCCCGCACGGACGGGTCCACGAGGGTGCCCGCCACGGCCGAGAGCACGCCGTCGGTCGCGGCGTAGAACGCGCCGAGCAGGGCGAGGCACGCCAGGGTCAGGCCGATGCCCCCGCCGGGCAGGAGCGCGCACACGTACGCGCCGAGAAGTCCGAGGTAGCCCAGGACGAGCACCCGGGCACGGCCGAACCGGTCGGCGACACGGCCGAGCGGGACCGCCAGTGCGATGTAGACGAGGTTCGTCCCGACGAAGAGCAGCGGGAACCAGCGTGCCGCGAAGCCGTCCCGGTCCTGCAGCGAGAGGTAGAGGAATCCGTCGCCGATCGTGAGCAGGCTCAGGACGGCCATGACGACGAGCAGCACGCGCAGGCGTGGATCGGCGATCTGGCGCCAGCGCAGCGGCTCGGGCCGCGTGCCGGGCGTTGCCCGCTCCCGCCGGGGCCGACGGTCGGGCACGAGCAGCCCGAGGATCGCCACCCCGATGACGGCGAAACCGAACGACATGACGAAGACGGAGGTGTAGCCCTCCGGGATGACCGTCAGGATGACGAACGCCAGGAGCGGCCCCAGCGCGGCGCCGATGGTGTCCAGGGTGCGGTGCATCCCGAAGGAGCGACCCCACGTCTCCGGGTCCGCGGAGACGGCGATGAGGGCGTCCCGCGGCGCCGTGCGGATGCCCTTGCCGATCCGGTCGACCGTGACGAGGGCGGTGACCGCTGCGAAGCCCTGGGCGAGGACCAGCCAGCCGCGGGTGAGCGCGGAGAGGAGGTAGCCCGCGAACGCGACCCACTTCGGACGGTCGGTGCGGTCGGAGGCCCAACCGCCGCCGATGCGGACGAGCGCGCCCGCGCCCTGGAAGATCCCGTCGATGAACCCGTAGGCGATGAGGGAGAGCCCCATCGCGCTCGTGAGGTACAGCGGGAGGACGGCAGCGACGGACTCGGAGGAGATGTCGGTGAGCATCGACACCACCCCGAGGGTGACGACGGTCGAGGGGACGCGCCCACGCCGTCGGCCGCGTGCGGTCTTGCCCGCGGCGTCCGTTCCCGAGGCCTCGCCCCTCGGGCGGTCGCTGAGACTGAAGGACACGCCGGCTAGCCCGCTTCGTCCAGGACACCGGCGACGGTGAAGACGGCACCGCCGGACTGGGGGTGGGCGTTGACCACCACGACGTGGGGCCCGCGGGTGAAGGAGACGGCGGTGCTTCCGGCCGTTGTGGGACTCTCGGTCGCGGCGAACCCGAGGGCGCCGAGAGTGTCGGTGAAGTACGCCAGCACGTCCGCCACGGAGCCCGTGTCCGTCGCCTGGACCGACGCCTGCAGCCGCCGCCCGTCGCTCGACACGGACGACGACAGCACCGTCGAGCTGGGGGCCAGGGTGATCACCTCGGTGGGGAACTCCGCCACGAGGGCGTCGACGGCGAACGCGGGCGCCGTGTCGCCCGCGACCTCCAGGGCCGGCAACGAGGGTAGGGCACCCACGGTCCCGGGCTCAGCGGCAGCCGGGTCGACGTCGGGCACCATCTCGATCCCCGGGCTGTTGGCGCCTAGCCCGCTCGCCACCTGCCCGCCTGCCGGCCCCCCGTCCTCGCTCGTCGGCCCCGGACCGTCGGTGCCCGGGTCCGTGCCCGTGGCGACGTCGGGAGCAGGTTCGAGGACCGACGGGGCCGTTCCGTCCGGGGCACCGAGGGTGTCATCGGCGGACGGGCCGGCCGTCGCAGCCGGGACATCTGCGCCGTCGCTCGGCCGTGTCAGCGACCACACGCCCAGACCCACCACGACACCGAGCGCCACGGCGCCTGCTCCCCTGACGAGGAGCAGGCGGCGGGAGCGGTCGGCGGTCCTCGACTCCCCGATACCTGACATGGTCGTTCTCTCCTTCGCGGTGGCCAGAGCACGGGCGGGGTGCGAGCGGAGCGCGGTGCCGGTCCGGTGGAGCCGCTTTCTCGGCAAACGTATCCGCCGACCCGGCTCCCCGTCCTGGGATTGACGGATTGACGGTCGACGCGATCGGGAGCGGAGGGTGGTCGCGAGGGCGAGGGCGAGGCAGGACCGGCATGGCGGACCGCTCGGGGGGACGTTCGCCCCACCCGGTCCCACGGCGGAGCGGTGCCCGCACGAGCCGCTATACTTGGCGGGTTGCCTCGGCGAGGGACGCCGGACGGGCGAGTCGGATCGCCCGGGTGCCGCAGTGTGTCGCACATGGACATGCCGCGACGCCCACCGGTTCCGTGA
>NZ_JBTSDU010000082.1:0-13719 GCF_054605595.1 Georgenia sp.
CGGCGCGCCCCCACGCCCCCGGGCCCGCGGCTGCCGACCAGCTCGGGCGCGAGTGTCATGGTCGCCACGTGCCCGCGCCCCAGGGCGAGGAGGTCGTCCGTGAGCCCGGCGTCGGGCGCGAGCAGCAGCACCGGGTCCTGCGCGCCGCAGCGGGCGGCGGCGAGGAACGGTCCCTCGAGGTGGATCCCGGCGATGTCCCCGGAGTCGGCGAGGTCGGCGAGCAGCCGTACCCGGGCCCGCAGCGTGTCCGGGCTCGCGGCGACCAGCGACGCGAGGAGCGTGGTGGTGCCGTGGCAGTGCAGGTCCACCAGTCCCGGCAGCACGTAGCCGGTGCGGGCGGGCGTCGCGGCCACCGCCGGTCCGTGCCCCGCCGCGGCCGCCTCCGACGTCGGCCCCACCCAGGCGATCGTCGCGCCGTGGCGGACCACCGCGCCGTCCTCGAGGACCCGCTCGGGCGTGACCACCCGCCCACGCAGGACGCTCACCTCGGTCATGGCCCCAGTCAACACCCCCGCCGCCCCGGCGCCGGTCGGCCCCGACGGCTTGCGGGACACGGCCGCGCGGGGCGAACCCATCGCGGCCGCCACGGTCGCAGCGGTGCCGGTAGCCGTGCTGCTCAGAAGAGCCGGGACGCCACGTCGTCGAGGCCGCGCATGGCGTCGTAGTCGAGCACGAGGCAGCGGATGCCCCGGTCCGTGGCCAGCACGCGGGCCTGCGGCTTGATCTCCTGCGCGGCGAACACCCCGCTCACCGGTGCGAGCAGCGGGTCGCGGTTGAGGAGCTCGAGGTAACGGGTGAGCTGTTCGACGCCGTCGATGTCACCGCGGCGCTTGATCTCCACCGCCACGGAGCCGTCCGGCCCCTTGGCCATGATGTCCACGGGGCCGATGGCGGTGGGGTACTCGCGGCGCACCAGGAGGTGGCCGGGACCGAGGAGGTCGATCTGCTCGGCCAGCAGCTTCTGCAGGTGAGCCTCGACGCCGTCCTTGACCAGGCCGGGGTCGACGCCCAGGTCGACGCTGCGGTCGGCGACGACCTCGTGCACGCGGACGACGAGCCGGTCGTCCGACCTGGTGTTCTGCACCGTCCACACCTCGTGGACACCCGCGACCGCGTCGGCCTCGTCGGGCTCGTCCACGGTGAGCCGGGCCGGCGGGCTCATCCAGTTCAGGGGCTTGTAGGAGCCGCTTTCGGAGTGCACCAGCACCGATCCGTCCGCCTTGACCATGAGCAGCCGGGTGGCGAGGGGCAGGTGGGCGTCCAACCGACCGGAGTAGTCGACGGAGCAGGTCGCGATCACAACACGCACGGGGACAGACCTTACCCTCCGGTCAGCGGGCGGACGGGTCGTGCGGGGGTGCCGACTCGAGCCAGCTCACCAGGGCGGCGGCCGACTCCACCACCATGGCGAGCTCGAACTCCTCGCCCTGGTACCGCACCCGCACCTCCATGACGGCGCCCGTGCCGTCCGGCCCGCGACGCCGTCGCCCGAGCACCTCCAGACGCTCCCGACGCCACGACGCCGCGGGGGTGGGGGCGTAGGAGACGAGCCGCCACCAGTCGACACGCCCGGCGCCGAAGATGGCGATGCCACTGGTCCACGGCACGGCGTCGCTCGAGCGCCGCGCGCACTCGAACGAGCCGATCCGGTTCCCGAGCCGCTGCACCCGCAGCGCGAACAGACCCATCGCCATGAGGGCGAGCACGAGCACGCTGCCGGCGATGCCGACCCAGCTCGTGCCGGCCAACGAGGGCCCTACCGGCCGGAACCGAGCGGCGAGGATTCCTCGCCGCTCTCCAGCACCACGGTGACGACGTCGCCGTCCACCGAGACGAACCCGTCGGCCCCTTCGGTGACCTCGATGGCGACGGGGTGGCCCGACGTCGGCGTGATGCGCACCGTACCCGGGCGCAGCACGGCCAGGACGGGCTCGCGCCCGGTGAGGATGCCCAGGTCCCCGTTCGCGGCCGGGACGACGACGCTGGACGCCTCGCCCTGCCACAGGGAATCGGTGGTCGAGA
The DNA here is from genome assembly GCF_054605595.1 of Georgenia sp. Classification (NCBI taxonomy): domain Bacteria; kingdom Bacillati; phylum Actinomycetota; class Actinomycetes; order Allobogoriellales; family Allobogoriellaceae; genus Georgenia; species Georgenia sp. Next base: position 2,023 of record NZ_JBTSDU010000082.1, read on the forward strand.
CGACCTCTACCTTCATGACCACGAGGGTCCTCCTTCGTTCCTCGGTCGACCGCTCAGCGGAGCTCGGCCTGGATCTTGTGCCAGGCGCGCTCGAGGTCCTCGATGCCGCCGATGTTGAAGAAGGCCTGCTCCGGCACGTGGTCGTAGTCGCCCTGTGCGATGCGCTTGAACGCCTCGACGGTCTCGGCGACCGGCACGGTCGAGCCCTCGACACCGGTGAACTTCACCGCCGTGTAGGTGTTCTGCGAGAGGTACTGCTCGATCCGGCGCGCACGCGCGACGGTGATCTTGTCCTCCTCGCTCAGCTCGTCGACACCGAGGATCGCGATGATGTCCTGCAGCTCCTTGTTCTTCTGCAGGATCTGCTTCACCTGGGTGGCGACCTGGTAGTGCTCCTTGCCCACGTACTGCGGGTCGAGGATGCGTGAGGTCGACGCCAGCGGGTCCACGGCCGGGTAGAGACCGCGCGAGGCGATGTCCCGGGAGAGCTCGGTCGTGGCGTCCAGGTGCGCGAACGTCGTCGCCGGGGCCGGGTCGGTGTAGTCGTCGGCGGGGACGTAGATGGCCTGCAACGACGTGATGGAGTGACCGCGCGTGGAGGTGATGCGCTCCTGGAGCTGGCCCATCTCGTCGGCGAGGTTGGGCTGGTAGCCCACCGCGGACGGCATGCGGCCGAGCAGCGTGGAGACCTCCGAGCCGGCCTGCGTGAAGCGGAAGATGTTGTCGATGAAGAGCAGCACCTCCTGCTTCTGCACGTCGCGGAAGTACTCGGCCATGGTCAGCGCCGAGAGGGCCACGCGCAGCCGCACGCCCGGCGGCTCGTCCATCTGGCCGAACACGAGCGCCGTCTTGTCGAAGACGCCGGCGTCCTCCATCTCCGCGATGAGGTCGTTGCCCTCGCGCGTGCGCTCGCCGACACCGGCGAACACCGACACGCCGCCGTGGTCCTGCGCCACGCGCTGGATCATCTCCTGGATGAGGACCGTCTTGCCGACGCCGGCGCCGCCGAACAGGCCGATCTTCCCGCCCTGCACGTACGGCGTGAGGAGGTCGATGACCTTGATGCCGGTCTCGAACGTCTGCGTGCTGGCCTCGAGCTGATCGAACGGCGGGGGCTCGCGGTGGATGGACCAGCGTTCGGTGATCTCGAGCTGCTCGCCCTCCTTGAGGTTGAGGACCTCACCGGTCACGTTGAACACGTGTCCCTTGGTCACCTCGCCGACGGGCACGGTGATGGGCGAGCCGGTGTCCTGCACGGCGGCGCCGCGCACCAGGCCGTCCGTGGGTTTGAGCGCGACGGCGCGCACCAGGTTGTCGCCCAGGTGCTGGGCGACCTCGAGCGTCATCGTGGCGGTCTCGCCGGCCAGCGTCACCTCCGTGGTGAGCGCGTTGTACATCTCCGGGATGGCGTCCGGCGGGAACTCGATGTCCACGACGGGGCCGGTGACGCGGGAGATCCGGCCGACGCCGGGGACGCCGCCGGTCTTCGGCGTGTCGGTGCTGATGGCAGTCATAGTCGTTGTTCCTTACTTGCCCTGGTTGGTCAGCTCGACGCCAGAGCGTCGGCCCCGGAGACGATCTCGGTGATCTCGGAGGTGATGTCGGCCTGGCGAGCCGTGTTCGCCAACCGCGTGTAGTCACGGATGAGGTCCTCGGCGTTGTCGGTCGCGGTGTGCATCGCCTGCTGGCGCGCGGCCAGCTCGGACGCCGCCGACTGAAGCATCTGGGAGTAGATGCGACGGCGCACGTACATGGGCAGCAGGGCGCCGAGGACCTCGTCGGCACTCGGCTCGAACTCGTACAGCGGCAGCGCCTGGGTGGACTCGTCGGCCCCCTCGACGACCTGCAGGGGCAGCATGCGCCGCACCTCGGGCCGCTGGGACACCATCGAGACGAACCGGGTGAAGACGACGTGCAGCTCGCTGACCCCGCCCTCCTCCGCCGGTGCCAGGAACGCGCCGAGGAGCTCGTCCGCGATCTCCAGCGCCGTCTCCGGCCGCGGCTTGTCGGAGCCACCGGTCCACGACCGGGCGATCTCCTGCCCGCGGAAGCGGAAGAAGCCGTCGCCGCGGCGACCCGTCACGTACAGGACCGGTTCCTTGCCGTCCGCCACGAGCTGGTCGAGCAGCTTCTGCGTCTCGCGCAGGACCGTGGCGGAGTACGCCCCGGCCATGCCGCGGTCCGAGCTGATCACCAGCACGGCCACCCGGTTGGTGTCCGTGCGCCCCTTGATCAGCGGGTGGTCGAGGTGCGCGTGCGCGGAGACCGCCGAGACCGCCCGGATGAGCGCCCGGGTGTAGGGGTCCGCACCCTGGGCGGCGCGGCGCGCCCTGGTGATGCGCGAGGCCGCGATGAGCTCCATGGCCCGGAACATCTTCTTCAGGGTCTGGGTCGCCTTGATCTTCTGCTTGTAGACCCTCTGCTCGCCGGCCATCCTCAGCCTCGCTTCGCGCTGACGATCTGCTCCTGCGAATGCTCGGCCTCGACCTCGTCGTCCGCGACCTGGACCTCGGCGCCCAGCGGGTTGCCCTCGGCGTCGAGGAAGCCCTTGCGGAACTCCTCCACCCCGCCGCGCAGGGCGGACTCGGTGTCGGGTTCGAGCTTGCCGGACTCCAGGATCGTGGCGAGCACGCCGGTGTTGCGGCGCAGGTGGTCGAGCAGCTCGGCCTCGAAGCGCCTGATGTCCGCGACGTCGACGTCGTCGAGGTAGCCGTTGGTGCCGGCCCAGATCGAGGCGACCTGGTCCTCCACGGGGTACGGCGTGTACTGGGGCTGTTTGAGCAGCTCCATGAGCCGCTCACCGCGGGTGAGCTGCTGGCGCGTCGTCGGGTCGAGGTCCGAGGCGAACATCGCGAACGCCGCCTGGGACCGGTACTGGGCGAGCGTGATCTTCAGCGTGCCGGCGACCTTCTTCATCGCCTTGATCTGCGCGTCACCACCGACCCGGGAGACGGAGATACCCACGTCGACGGCGGGGCGCTGGTCCGCGTTGAACAGGTCCGACTGGAGGAAGATCTGACCGTCGGTGATGGAGATGACGTTCGTCGGGATGTAGGCGGAGACGTCGTTCGCCTTCGTCTCGATGATCGGCAGTCCGGTCATCGAGCCGGCACCGAGCTCGTCGTTGAGCTTCGCACAACGTTCGAGCAGGCGGGAGTGCAGGTAGAACACGTCACCGGGGTAGGCCTCACGGCCCGGCGGGCGGCGCAGCAGGAGCGACACGGCACGGTAGGCCTCGGCCTGCTTGGACAGGTCGTCGAAGATGATCAGGACGTGCTTGCCCTGGTACATCCAGTGCTGGCCGATGGCCGAGCCGGTGTAGGGCGCGATGTACTTGAAGCCGGCCGGGTCGGACGCCGGGGCCGCGACGATCGTCGTGTACGCCAGCGCGCCGGCCTTCTCCAGGGCACCACGCACGGAGGCGATGGTCGAGCCCTTCTGGCCGATGGCGACGTAGATGCACCGGACCTGCTTGCTCGGGTCGCCGGACTCCCAGTTGGCCTTCTGGTTCAGGATCGTGTCGATCGCGATGGCCGTCTTGCCGGTCTGCCGGTCGCCGATGATGAGCTGGCGCTGACCGCGGCCGATCGGGATCATCGCGTCGATGGCCTTGAGGCCGGTCTGCAGCGGCTCGTGGACGCTCTTGCGTGCCATGACGCCGGGGGCCTGCAGCTCGAGCGCGCGGCGCCCCGCGACGTCGGTGATCTCGCCGAGGCCGTCGATGGGCTCGCCCAGCGGGTCGACGACGCGGCCGAGGTAGCCCTCGCCGACGGGTACGGAGAGCACCTCGCCGGTGCGGCGCACCTCCTGGCCCTCCTCGATGCCGGTGAAGTTGCCGAGGACGACGACGCCGATCTCGCGCACGTCGAGGTTCATCGCCAGGCCGAGTGTGCCGTCGGCGAAGCGCAGCAGCTCGTTCGCCATCGCGCCGGGCAGGCCCTCGACGTGGGCGATACCGTCGGCCGTCGTGGTGACGTGCCCGACCTCCTCGCTCACTGCCTGGGTGGGCTCGTAGGAGCTCACGAAGCTGTCCAGCGCAGCCCGGATCTCCTCGGGCCGGATCGTCAGCTCAGCCATCTGCTCTTCCTTCTGCTTCGTTGACCGCGGTGCGCGGTCGGTCGTTCATGGTGGGGGGCCTGGTCAGCCGGCGATCCGGCGCCGGGCGTCGGCCAGGCGGCTCGCGAGCGTTCCGTCGATCACGTCGTCGCCGACCTGCACGCGCACTCCGCCGAGGACGGCGGGGTCGAGGCCCACGTAGACCTGCACCGGGCGGTCGTACCGGCGGCTCAGGTACCCCTGGAGCCGGTCGATCTGCGCCCGGTCGAGGGGGACGGCGGCCGTGACCGACGCGACCAGGTGCCGGCGCCGCTCGGCGGCGGCCTCGGTGATGCTGCGCAGGGTGCTCACCAGCGACCGGTCGCGCAGCGCGCGGGCCGCGCGGGTGACGAGCAGGGCCGTCTCCGGGCCGATCTTGCCGCCCAGCACCGACTCCGCGAGCCGGGCCCGCCGCTCGGGCGTCTCGTGCCGGTCCCCGAGCGCGATCCGGAGGGCGCGTTCCTCGCCGAGGATGCGGACGAGGCGGAACGTCTCGTCCTCGACCGCTTCGAGCCGCCCGGCCTGCTGGGCCGCGGCGAGCACGGAGTCGGTGGCGAGCGAATCGACCGCGTCGGCCAGGTCCTGGGCGGCGGACCAGCGCTCGCGCACCAGCCCGGCGACGAGGTCGACGACCTCCTGGTCGACCTTCGCGCCCAGGACGGCGGTGACGAGGCCTGCCTTGTCCGCGCCGTCGCGCGTGGGCTCGGTCAGTGCGCGCCGCAGCGCGGCGGAGGAGTCGAGGGCGTCGACCACGCCGAAGAGCTGGCCGCCGAGCGCGCTCGCCCGCTCGCCCACCTCGCGCAGGACCGGCTCCCACCGCTCCTGCGCCAGCTCCAGCGCAGCCTGGCTGCTTGCCCGCATCATTTCTCCTGGACGACGGCGGCCGAGCCCTCGCTCGCCGGTTGGGCCTCGAGCTCGTCGAGGAACCGGTCGATGACCCGGGACTGGAGTGCCTGCTCGGTGACGGACTCCCCGACGATCCGCGAGGCCAGCTCGGTGGCCAGCATGCCCACGTCGGTGCGCAGCGAGATCTGCGCGGCCTGGCGGTCCGCCTCGACCTGACGCTGAGCGGCCTGGGTCACCCGATCGGCCTCCGCCTGGGCCCGGTCACGGGCCTCGGCGACGATCGTCTTGCCCTCGTGCTGCGCGTGCTCACGCACCGCTGCGGCCTCGCGGCGCGCGTCGGCGAGCTCGGCGGCGATCCGCTCCTCCGCGGCCGTGGCGGCCAGCTCGGCCTGCTCGGCCTGCTGCAGGCCGGTCGCGATCTTCGCGGCACGCTCGTCGAGCATCCCGGTCAGTCGCGGCACGGCGTACTTGACCAGGAAGAAGCCGATGATGGCGATGGACACCGCCGACCACAGGATGTCGTACGAGGCCGGTATCAGGGGGTTCTGCGTCACCCCCGCCACCACTGAGGCTGTCGGGTTCATCAGAACACGAAGCCGGCGGCCAGGCCGATCAGACCCAGGGCCTCGACGAGGGCCATACCGATGAACATGTTGATGCGCAGGGGTCCGGCCAGCTCGGGCTGACGCGCGACGGCCTCCTGGGTCTTGCCGACGAGGATACCCATGCCGATACCGGGGCCGATGGTGGCGAGGCCGTAGCCGATGGTTGCGAGGTCTCCGGTGATGTCCATGTGGAGGTCTTCCTTTCCTGTGGTGCGGACCGGGTCAGTCCCGTTCCGTGATGGGTCGTGACACGCCGGACCAGGGCCCGCCGCGACGTTCGTCCTGGCTAGTGCGCCTCGACGGAGAGCTGGATGTACACCGTGGTCAGCACGGTGAAGACGTACGCCTGGAGGACGGCGACGAAGACCTCGAACAGCGTGAAGGCGAGGCCGGCGGCGAGCGTCAGCGTCCCGAGCGGCGCCATCGCACCGGAGGCCTCGAGGAAGAGGTAGTTCGTCGCGCTGAAGCACAGCACGAGCAGCAGGTGCCCGGCGAGCATGTTGGCCAGGAGACGGACGGTGAGCGTGGCCGGCCGGATGATGAAGGTCGAGAGGAACTCGATCGGCGTGAGGATGAGGTAGATCGGCCACGGGACGCCCGGCGGGAAGAGCTGGCTCTTGAGGAAGTGCCCGCCGCCCTGGGCCCGCACGCCCGCGACGATGAACGTGACGTAGGCGACGAGCGCGAACACCAGCGGCACGCCGACGACGGACGACCCCGCGATGTTGAGGAACGGGATGATGCCGGTGATGTTCATGGCGAGGACGCCGAAGAAGATCACGACGAGGATCGGGGTGTACCTCCGGCCGAGCTCCCGGCCCAGGGACTCCTCGGCGATGCCCGTCCGCACGAAGTCGACGGCGAGCTCGCCGAGCGACTGACCGCGCGTGGGCACGAGCCGGGGGCTGCGCGCGGCGAGCCAGAAGAGCAGCACGAGCACCGCGACCGAGACGAGCCGCACCAGGGTGATCCTGTTGAACTCGAAGATCGTGCCCTCGAAGAGGATGGCCGGCGGGAAGAAGTCGGCAAGGGTCGGGCCGTGGAAGCCTTCCCCGTCACCCGCGGCGAGCACGGTGGTGGAGGTGCTGAACATCAGCATCGTTGCGGCAGACAGGTCGTCCCCCAGGTGGCTCGGGTCGGGCGCGATCATGATCCCGGGCACCACCGACGACAGTGCAATGTGCCGGGATCACGCAGATTCTAACCCATCGACCGGGGTGTGCTGGACCACATCTCAGTCCCCGGCACCGGGCGTGCCGGGATCGCTCGCGTCCGGTGCGTGCGGCGCGGGCTCGACATTGGGCACCCGGGCGCGCAGCACCTGCGTCATCTCGATGACGAGAGAGCCGATGATCGCGAGGACGAGCACGACGAAGAAGACGCCGGGCGAGTAGAAGTCGCGGCCGCGCACGAGGAGGAGGACGCCGACGAGCAGGATCGTCTTGACCCCCCACCCGCCGACGCCGGCCGCGGTGGCGATGGGGAGCGGCTTGTCGGCGGTGATCATCATCGTCACGACCGTGCCGACCATGAACAGCGCGGCGATCCCGGCCGCCATGAGCGCGCCCCACACCCCCGGGGTGCCCGCGACGAGGTAACCGACCGTGGCGCCGAGGGCGACGAGCACCCCCACCAGCACCGTGAGGCGACGCAGGATGTGCTCGTACATGGTGCGGGTGGCGCGGGTGGTGTCGTTCATCGGCGGGCTTCCTCGTCGTGGCCGACCGGCCTGCGGCGCAGGCCGGGGTGCGGGTTGTAGGTGTTGACCGCCGCGAGGAGGACCGCGGCCGCCGTGGCCGTCAGCACCTGCGCGGTGGACAGGAACGCCAGCGCGACGGCGCTGAAGGCGAACACCGTGGTCCACAGGTACATGATCAGCACGGCGCGCCGGTGGCTGTGCCCGAGCGCGAGGAGCCGGTGGTGCAGGTGCATCCGGTCCGGGTGGAACGGCGACTTGCCGGCCCGCAGCCGGCGCAGCACGGCCATGGTCATGTCCAGGAGCGGCACCACGAGCACCGCGACCGGCAGCAGGATGGGGACGTATGCGGGCAACGCCTGGCCCGACGTCACCGTCGCCGGGTCGATCTGCCCGGTGACCACGATCGCGGCCGCCGCGACGACGAGGCCGAGCAGCATCGCGCCCGAGTCGCCCATGAAGATCTTCGCCGGGTGGAAGTTGTACGGCAGGAACCCCAGACACACCCCCACGAGCGCGGCCATGACCGCGGTGGCGAGGTTGGAGTAGTTGCCCGGCGACGCGTCGCGGGTGAGCAGGTAGGTGTAGACGAAGAACGCCCCACCGCCGATCGCGATCATGCCGGCGGCGAGCCCGTCGAGCCCGTCGACGAAGTTGACCGCGTTGATGGCGACGACGACGACCAGGATCGTGGTGACCAGGGAGAGCCGGCTCGAGCCGATCGTGAGCCCGAAGACCGGGAAGGTGATGAGCTGGACGCCCTGCCAGGCCATGAGCCCGGCGGCGAGGACCTGCCCGGCGAGCTTGGTCATCCAGTCCAGGTCCCAGATGTCGTCGGCCACCCCGAGCAGGCCCACGAGCGTGGCGCCGCCGAGGATCGCCCACGCCACGGACGTCTCGTGGAAGACCTCGTACAGGTACGGGATCCGGGAGGCGACGAGCATGGCGACGGCGAACCCCGCGAGCATGGCGACGCCGCCGAGTCGGGGCGTCGGCACCGTGTGGACGTCGCGTGCCCGGACCGGGGTCAGCGCCCGCGTGGCGTGCGCGAGCCGGCGGGCCAGCGGCGTGGCCAGATACGTCACGGCGGCGGCCACCAGCAGGACGAGCAGGTAGACCCTCACGGCGGGCCGTCGCCGCCCGCGGCGCCGGGCCGGTCGGCGTCCGCCGCGGCGGCGGCCGATACGCCGTCCTCGACCGCACCCGCCGTGCTGCCCGCCGGGGCGTCGTCCTCCGGTGCGTCCGCGAGCTCCGGGGCGACGGCGGCGAGCTCCGCGCGGCCGATCGCCCCCTCCCGCACGATGGTCAGGCGTTCCGCGGTGGCGTCCACGATCGTGGAGGCGACACCACCCCCGGCCCGGCCGGCGTCGAGGTAGACGGCGACCTCGTCGCCGAAGTACCCGACCGCCTGCGCGGCGGTGCGCGCCGGGGGCTCGCCGGCGAGGTTGGCGCTGGAGACGGCGAGCGGCCCGGTGCGGCGCAGCAGCGCGAGCGCGGTCTCGTCCTTCGGCATGCGGAGTGCGACCGTGCCGTCGGTGTCGCCCAGGTCCCACGCGAGGGTGGGGTGCGCCAGGCAGATGATGGTCAGCGGTCCGGGCCAGAACGCCTTCACCAGGTCCCGAACCTGGTCGGGGATCTCGGTCGCGAGGCCGTCCAGGGTGCTCTCGCTGCCCACCAGCACCGGCGGCGGCTGCTGCCGGCCGCGGCCCTTGGCGGCGAGCAGCCCGGCGACGGCGCGCGGGTCGAACGCGTCCGCGCCGATGCCGTAGACGGTGTCGGTGGGGAGGACGACGAGGGCTCCCCGGCCGAGGGCGTGGACCGCCTCGTCGAGTCCGGCGCTGCGCTCGGCGGGGTCCTGGCAGTCGTACACGCTCACGCAGGTGAGTCTCGCACGCCCGGCCGGGCTGGACGGAACCCGGCCCCGGCGTGGCATCCTCGCTCCGGTGAGCACCTCCCCCGCCGCCCGCCGTGCCGCCGCCGCGCTGCTCGTCCTCGCCGTCGCGGCGCAGCTCGTCGTGCTCTACGCGCCCCGGGTCCCGCCGCTGCCGGGCAGCGCGGTGACCGGCCTGGACAAGCTCGTCCACGCGGCCGTCTTCGCCGCCGTCACGGTCGCCGCGGTGCGCGCGGGCCTACCGCCGGCGCCCGTGGTCGGTTACGGCCTGGTCCACGCGGTGGTGAGCGAGCTGGTTCAGCACCTGGTGCTGTCGGGCCGCTCCGGCGACCCGCTCGACGTGCTGGCCGACGTGGCCGGCGTGGCCGTCGGCGTATGGCTCGCCACGCGTGTGCTCCCGGCGGGTGGGCTCGGGCGGGCGGTGCTCAGGCGCGGCGGGCGAGGACGAACCGGTCCCGGCCGGAGAGGTCCTGACCGGTCCGCACGTCGGCGAACCCGGCGGCGGTGACGATCTCACGCACGGCCGCCGCCTGGACCTCGGCGTGCTCCATGACGAACGTGCCGCCGGGGCTCAGCAGCCGCGCGGCGCGCGCGACGACGACGCGGGGGACGTCGAGCCCGTCCGGGCCGCCGCCGTAGAGGGCGAGGTCGGGATCGTGCTCACGCACCTCCACGTCGCGGGGCACGGCGTCGGGCGGGATGTACGGCGGGTTCGACACGACCACGTCCACCCGGCCGTCCAGCTCGGGCAGCGCGCTCGCGGCGTCGTCGAGCACCAGGTGCACACCCGGGCCGAGCCGGCCGACGTTGCGGGCGGCCACGGCGTGGGCCGCGGGCGAGAGCTCCACGGCGTGGACCACGCTGCCCTGGACCTCGGTGGCCACGGCGAGGGCGATGGCGCCCGACCCGGTGCACAGGTCCACGACCAGCGGGGTCCGCCCCTGCCGGGTGAGTGCGGCGGCGGCGTCGATCGCCGCCTGTGCCACCAGCTCGGTCTCGGGCCGCACGACGAACGCACCCGGGTGTGCCTCGAGCTCGAGGTGGCGGAAGGTCATCCGCCCGGTGATGTGCTGGAGCGGCTCGCGCCGCCGGCGCCGGTCGACGGCCTCGGCGTAGCGGGCCTGGCCGCCGGCCCCGTGCGTGGATCCGGCCGCGCGTTCGTCGCGCCGGGCGTCGTCGAACGTGGCAGCTGCGGGCAGCAGGAAGAGCGCTCGCCCGAGGACGTGCTCGGCCAGCAGGCGTGCGTCGACGCCGGGCGAGGGGACCCCGGCGTCGGCGAGCAGCCGGGCCGCCCCGGCGATCGCTCGGCGAACGGTGACGGGCTCCGCCGTCGGGCCCGTCTCACCCACCTCCGGACCCGCGTCGCCGGCCCTCAGGGCGGTCTCGTCCACCGTCAGGCCCGACCGCCGGACGCCGCGGCGAGCCGCTCGGACTCGTCCATCTCCACCGCCGAGGCGATGACCGGGCCGAGGTCCCCGTCGAGGACGTGGTCGAGGTTGTAGGCCTTGTACCCCGTGCGATGGTCGGCGATGCGGTTCTCGGGGAAGTTGTACGTGCGGATGCGCTCGGACCGGTCCACGGTGCGCACCTGGGAGCGGCGCTGCTCCGAGGCGGCGGCGGCCGCGGCCTCCTGGCGGGCCGCCAGGATCCGGGCGCGCAGCACGCGCATGGCCTGCTCCCGGTTCTGCAGCTGCGACTTCTCGTTCTGCATCGACACCACGATCCCGGTCGGCAGGTGCGTGATCCGGACGGCGGAGTCGGTGGTGTTGACCGACTGCCCGCCGGGTCCGGACGATCGGTAGACGTCGATGCGCAGGTCGTTCTGGTCGATCTCGACCTCACCGGGGTCGTCGACCTCGGGGAGCACGAGCACCCCGGCGGCGGAGGTGTGGATGCGGCCCTGCGACTCGGTGACCGGGACCCGCTGGACCCGGTGGACGCCGCCCTCGTACTTCAGGTGCGCCCAGACGCCCTCGGACGGGTCGGTCGGCACCCCCTTGGCCTTGACCGCGACCGAGACGTCCTTGTAGCCACCCAGGTCGGACTCGGTGGCGGAGATGAGCTGCGTGGTCCAGCCCTGCCGCTCGGCGTAGCGCAGGTACATGCGCAGCAGGTCGCCGGCGAAGAGGGCCGACTCCTCGCCGCCCTCCCCCGCCTTGACCTCGAGGATGACGTCGCGGGCGTCGTCGGGGTCGGTCGGCACGAGCACGCGGTGCAGGTGCTCGGCGGCCGCCTCGAGCGCGGCCTCGAGGGCGGGGAGCTCCTCGGCGAAGGACGCGTCGGCGGCGGCGAGCTCGCGGGCGACGGCGACGTCGCCGTCGGCCGCCTGCCAGGCCCGGTAGGCGTGGACGACGCGGCCCAGCTCGGCGTAGCGCCGCCCGAGCCGACGTGCCCGGCCCTGGTCCGCGTGGACCGTCGGGTCCGCCATCTCGTGCTCGATCTCGGCGTGCTCGGCGAGCAGCGCCTCGATGCCCGTGGGGGCCTCGCTCATTGTCTCCCTCTCCGCCGTCGTGGATACAGCAGCGCCGGCGGCGCGTGGACCGCGAGGGTCCGACGCACCGCCG
>NZ_JBTSDU010000083.1:0-13702 GCF_054605595.1 Georgenia sp.
GCCCCGGCGCGGCGGCGCGGCGGCTGGATCCGGGAGACCGCGATCGTGATGGTCTCCGCGCTGGTGCTGTCCATCCTCATCAAGACCTTCCTCGCCCAGGCCTTCTTCATCCCGTCCGGGTCGATGGAGGACACCCTCGCCGTGGGGGACCGGGTGATGGTCAACAAGCTCGTACCAGGGCCCTTCGAGCTGGATCGCGGGGACATCGTCGTCTTCGTCGATCCCGGCGGCTGGCTCGGCTCCTTGGCGCAGGACACCCGGCCCGCCTGGCAGCAGTCCCTGACCAGCCTGTTCACCTGGATCGGCCTTCTGCCGCAGGACGCCGGCCACCACCTCATCAAGCGCGTCATCGGCGTGGGCGGGGACCGGGTCACGTGCTGCACCGAGGACGGGCGGCTGAGCGTGAACGGGGAACCGGTCACCGAGCCGTACCTCAAGCCGAGCACGAGCCCCAGCGACGTCCCGTTCGACGTCGTCGTACCCGAGGGACACGTGTGGGTCATGGGGGACAACCGTTCCAACTCCGAGGACTCCCGCGCCCACCTCGGCGAACCCGGCGGCGGCATGGTGCCGGTGGAGAACATCGTCGGCCGCGCCTTCGTCCTGCTCTGGCCCCCCGACCGCATCACCCTGCTCAACGGGGCCGAGGACTCCTTCGCCCGCGTGCCGGCGACCGTACCGTGACGGCCCGGCACCCCCGGAAGGCCACCCGGGAGGGGAGCGTGCGCCCCGTCCCCACGCGCGCCCTGGAGACCGAGCTCCTCGCCGGTCTCAGGCCCGGGAGCTACGTCGCGGGCATGGACGAGGTGGGCCGCGGCTCGCTCGCCGGCCCGGTCAGCGTCGGGGTCGCCGTCGTCGGCACCGGGACCCCGGACGGGCTGCCGCCCGGCCTCGCCGACTCCAAGCTCCTCCTGCCCCGGGCCCGCGAGGAGCTCGTCTCGCCCGTCCTGGCCTGGTGCGAGGGGGTCGCCGTCGGGCACGCCGGCCCCGACGAGATCGACGCGTTCGGCATCATCGCCGCCCTGCGCCTCGCCGGCCACCGCGCCCTCGCCGAGCTCGCCGTGATGGGGCTCGTGCCCGGCATCGTCATTCTCGACGGCGTCCACGACTGGCTCCACGCCCCCGACCAGCAGGACCTCTTCGCCGCCGAGCTGCCGGACGTCCTCGTCCCCGGCACCGGCACGCCGATGCCCACCCCACCCGTGCGGACGCAGGTCAAGGGTGACGCCACGTGCGCCGTCGTCGCCGCCGCCAGCGTCGTCGCCAAGGTCACCCGCGACGCCCTCATGGTCGAGGCCGACACCGAGCACCCCGCCTACGGCTGGGGGGCCAACAAGGGCTACAGCTCGCCGGAGCACATCGCCGCACTGGCCGAGCACGGTCCCTGCCCCCTCCACCGACGGTCCTGGAACCTGCCGGGCGTGAGCACCCCAGCGGCGGCACTCGCCGGAGGGGCATGATGACCCGGTGAGCGCTGAGGACCTGGAGAACTACGAGACCGAGCTCGAGCTCGACCTCTACCGCGAGTACCGCGACGTCGTCGGACTCTTCTCGTACGTGGTGGAGACGGAGCGGCGCTTCTACCTGGCCAACCACGTCGACGTCCAGGTGCGGTCCGCCGGCGGCGACGTGTTCTTCGAGCTCGAGCTCTCCGACGCCTGGGTGTGGGACGTGTACCGCTCGGCACGGTTCGTGAAGTCCGTGCGCGTGGTGACGTTCAAGGACGTCAACATCGAGGAGCTGGCCAAGCGCGAGCTCGAGCTCCCCTGAGGCCACCGGCCACCGGGCCGCTCGTCCGCCCGTCACCCGGGACAGCTCCCGTGCTCCTGATGCCACCTCGTCCACAGGGACCCGCCCGGCCCTGAGCGCGCCAACCGGGCGTCGGGCACCGTCGTGGCCGGAGGTGGTCGCGATGCGGGCCAAGGACGCGGTGGGTGCGTACGGCGAGCGGGTGGCACAACGCCTGCTCACGGAGAGCGGGCTGGAGGTGCTGGAACGCAACTGGCGCTGCGCCCGCGGGGAGATCGACATCGTCGCGCGCGACGTCGCGGCGGACGAGATCGTCTTCGTCGAGGTCAAGACGCGCCGGTCGACGGCGTACGGCCTGCCGGCCGAGGCGGTGACGCCGGCCAAGCTGGCCCGGCTGCGCCGCCTCGCCGGCGAGTGGCTCACCACGCACGAGGTCGCCGCCGGCGGGATCCGGCTGGACGTCGTCGCCGTCCTCGTGCCGGGCACCGGGGCCGCGCAGGTGGAGCACCTCAGGGCGGTGGGCTGAGGTGTCGCTCGGACGCACCTGGACGGTCTCCCTGGTGGGGCTCCAGGGCCACCTGGTCGAGGTCGAGGCACACCGCAGCTCCGGCCTGCCGACACTGACGCTCGTGGGCCTGCCCGACGCCGCCGTCACCGAGGCCCGCGAGCGGGTCCGCGCGGCCGTGGACTCCTCCGGGGTGGCGTGGCCGGCCGGGCGTCTCACGGTCAACCTCTCCCCGGCGTCGCTGCCCAAGTCGGGCACCGGTCTGGACCTGGCACTCGCCGTCGCCCTCCTGGTGGCGGACGGGCTGCCGGCCGCGGAGGAGGCGCACCGCAGCGTCCACCTGGGCGAGCTGGGCCTGGACGGCCGGGTCCGGCCGGTGCGCGGCATCCTCCCCGCCGTCGCGGCCGCCGTGGCGGCGGGACGACCACACGTGGTGGTCCCCGCGGGCAACGCCGACGAGGCGGCGCTCGTGCCCGGCGCGCGCGTCCGCCCGGTGGCCCACCTCGCCGAGGTGGTGCGCGGCTACGGCGGCCTGGCCACCGTGCCCGACCTGCCCGAACCGGGCCCGCCCGACGACGTCGCACCGCCCGAGGCCGACCCGGACCTGGCGGACGTGCTCGGGCAGGACGAGGCCCGGTTCGCCCTGGAGGTCGCCGCCGCCGGCGGGCACCACCTGTTCCTGGTGGGGGCGCCCGGCGCGGGCAAGACGATGCTCGCGGCGCGGCTGCCCGGCCTGCTGCCGGACCTGGCCGACCCCGCCGCCGTCGAGGTCACCATGGTCCACTCGGTGGCGGGCACGTTCGACCCCGCCCACGGGCTGCTGCGACGGCCGCCGTTCGAGGACCCGCACCACACGGCCACGCCCGCCGCCGTCATCGGCGGCGGCTCCGGGATCCCGCGCCCGGGTGCCGCGAGCCGGGCGCACCGCGGCGTGCTGTTCCTGGACGAGGCCCCGGAGTTCTCGCCCAGGGTCCTGCAGACGCTGCGGCAGCCGCTGGAGAGCGGGGAGCTGGTGCTGCACCGGGCCGCCGGCTCGGCGCGGTACCCGGCGCGTTTCCAGCTGGTCCTCGCGGCCAACCCCTGCCCGTGCGGGAAGGCGACCGGTCGCGGCACGGCCTGCGTGTGCACGCCGCTGGCCCGCCGCCGCTACCTCAACCGGCTCAGCGGCCCGCTGCTCGACCGCATCGACATCCAGGTCGACGTCGCCCCGGTCAGCCGCGCCATGCTCGCCGTCGCCGCGCCGCCGGAGACGTCGGCCACGGTGGCCGCCCGCGTGGCCGCCGCCCGGGCCCGCCAGGCCGTGCGCCTCGCCGGCTCACCGTGGAGCACCAACGCCGAGGTGCCGGGAGCCTGGCTGCGCGGCGGGGCTCCCGCGCCGGCCGGGGGTGTGCGGGTGATGCTCGAGCGGGCGATGGACCGTGGCGCGCTGAGCATGCGCGGCATGGACCGGGTGCTGCGCCTTGCGTGGACGCTGGCCGACCTCGCCGAGCGTGACCGGCCCACCACCACAGACGTCGGCACCGCGCTGTCGCTGCGTACCAGGGGAGGCACCGATGCCTGAGCTGCCGTTCGACACCGCCGACCCCCGCCTCGCCGCTGCGGCGTGGTGCCGCATCGCCGAACCGGGTGACGAGGCCGCGGGCGCCCTGACCGAGCGCCGCGGCGTGGTCGAGGCCCTCGACTGGCTGGCGCACACGGCCGCCCGCGACGCCGTCGGTGCCGACCGCTCGAGCCCGTGGCACGACGCCGTCCGGCGTTGGGTCCCCCGGCTGGAGGGCCTCGACATCCGCCGCGAGCTCGACGTCCTGGCGCGCCTGGGCGGGCACCTGCTGCTGCCCGGCGACCAGGGGTGGCCGGCCGGCCTCGACGACCTCGGTGCCGCGCGTCCCTTTGCGCTGTGGGTGCGCGGGACCCTGCCGAGCGAGTCCGGGGCGGGCCGTGCCGTCGCGATCGTCGGTGCCCGGGCGGCGACGGCTTACGGTCAGCGCGTCGCCTCGGAGCTGGCGGTCGGCCTGGCCGAGGCCGGGGTGTGCGTGGTCTCCGGCGGTGCGTACGGCATCGACGCCGCCGCGCACCGCGGCGCGCTCGCTGCCGAGGGGGCGACGGTCGCGTTCCTCGCCGGCGGCGTCGACCGGCTGTACCCGGCCGGCAACTCCGACCTCCTCGAGGCGGTGGCGGCGGCCACGGCGGTGGTCGCCGAGGTGCCGCCCGGCAGCGCACCCACCCGCAACCGTTTCCTCGCACGCAACCGCCTCATCGCGGCCGGCACGACGGGCACGGTCGTGGTCGAGGCGGCGTGGCGCTCCGGCGCGCTCAGCACCGCCGCGCACGCCGCACGGCTCGCCCGGCACGTCGGGGCCGTGCCGGGGCCGGTGACGTCGATGGCCTCGGCCGGCTGTCACCGGCTGCTGCGCGAGAGCGACGCCGTGTGCGTGACGACCGCGTCGGAGGTGCTCGAGCTGATCGCCCCGATGGGGGAGCACCTGCCCCTCGAACCGCCCGTCCGGCCCGGCCTCCTGGACGGGCTCGACCCGGTGGCGGCCCGCCTGCTGGACGCGCTCCCGGCCCGCGGCGCCGCGGCGATCCCGAACCTGGTGCGCGCCGCGGGGCTCGCGCCGGCGGAGGTGCGCTCGGCCCTCGGCGTGCTCGAGCTCGCCGGCCGGGTGGAGCGGGCGGGGGGCGGGTGGCGCCGCCGGTGCGACCGGTGACCGGTGGGGCACGGCCGGTAGGGCACGGCTGGTGCCGGGGCCGGCGTGGCCATCGTGGGCGGATGGCCACCGACGGTTCGGTCCCGGCGTCCCAGGAGGCGCTGGTGGATGCCGAGCGCCCCGACCGGCCGGACGTGACCTGCCTGCCGTGCTCGCGGCCGCTCACCTGGCTGCTGTCAACGCCGGCCGCCGTCCCGGGCTGACGACGGGCCGTCGTTCCGGCCTCGATGAAAGGGCGTCGTCCGAGGACGACGCCGGCCCGAAGCCGGGTCGAACTTGCCTGCCGACCAGGAGGCGCGTGCTGGACCCGCGGGTAACGGGGCGACCCCGGTCCGTCGGCTTGGCTTCCCGTGGCTGGAATCTTGCACGATGGCAGCACCAAGGATCTGTGCGGGTGGGAGGAAGTCATGACGACCAGGATCGAGTTGCACGTACGCGGGATGGACTGTGAGAAGTGCGAGGAGCGGATCGCCACGGCGGTCGGCCGGCTGACCGGCGTACGGCGGGCCACCGCCGACCACCGAACCGGTGCGGTCCGGGTGCTCGCTGAGGGCGAGGTGAGCCGCGAAGCCGTGGTCGCCCGGGTCACCGAGGCCGGCTACGAGGTCGACCGGTGAACCGGATGATGGCCGGCCGGGAACCGGCCAGATGAGGAGGGTGTGCGGATGACGACCCCGAACGTGACCGACCCGGAGCCGTGGCTCACCGAACCGCCGCGCACCGACGAGCAGGGACGCGCCCACCTCCAGCTCAAGATCGGGGGCCTGCACTGCTCCTTCTGCGTTTCCACGATCGAGAAGTCGCTGACCCGACAGGCAGGCGTGGAGGCGGTCGCGGTGTCTCTCGCGCACGAGGAGGGGCTGGTCACCTACCGCCCCGAGACGATCTCCCCGGCGCAGATCGTCGGCACGCTGCGCGAGGTCGGTTACACGGTGCGCGACCCGCGCAAGACCGCGACCTTTGAGGAGGCCGAGGTCGAGTTGGCGCAGGAGCGCAACCGCTTCCTGACCGGGCTGGGGCTCACCGTCGTCGCGCTGGTGCTGATGGTGTTCAGTTGGGCCGGTCATCCCCTGCAGACGAGTGTCGGTGGACGCGGGTTCGGCTTGGGGCCGTGGGTGCTGCTGGGTCTCGCGCTGGCGATGATCTTCGTGGTGGCGCGTCCGATCCTGACCATGGCATGGCAGTCGGCGCGGCGCGGCATCCTCAACCAGCACGTGCTGCTCGAGGCGGGCGCGTTCGGCGGCCTGCTGGGCGGGCTGCTCGGGTTGTTCGTCGCCCCGGCCACCTTCCCGGCCGGCGACTTCCTGGCCACCGCGGTGTTCATCACCACGTACCACCTGCTGTCCGGCTTCGCGTCCTCGTTGGTGCGCAACCGGTCCAGTCAGGCGGTACGCCGGCTGCTCGCACTGCAGCCCGACACCGCCCGGGTGGTGCGTGACGGCTTCGAGCAGGAGGTATCCGTCGACGAGGTGGGTATCGGCGACCACGTCCGCATCCGTCCCGGCGAACGTGTCCCGCTCGACGGACGCGTCGTGTCCGGAAGCTCCGGCGTCGATGAGTCGATGGTCACGGGAGAACCGATGCCGGCCGAGAAGCGCGAAGGCGCGGAGGTGGTCGGCGGGTCGGTCAATCAGACCGGCACCCTCACCGTTGAGGTGACCAAGGTCGGTGAGGACTCCTTCCTGGCCCAGGTGGCCCGCCATATCGAGCAGGCGCGCGCCCTCAAGCCAGGGATCATCCAGCTCGTCGACAAGATCATCGTGATCTACGTCCCCGCGGTGCTCTCGGCCGCGGTACTCGCGGTCCTGGTCTGGACCGCGGGCGCCTGGGCCGTGGCCGGGCAGCCAGACACCCCACGGGCGATCTTCGCGGCGCTGGCCGTGCTGGTGCTCGGGTATCCGTGCGCGCTCGGGATGGCGACGCCGTTAGCGATGATGCGCGGCGGCGGGCAGGCCGCCGAGCAGGGCATCCTGATGCGTTCTGGTGAGGCGTTCCAGATCTTCGGGGAGATCAAGCGGGTGGTGCTGGACAAGACCGGTACGCTCACGCTCGGCAAGCCGGCGATCACCGACCTGGTACCTGCCGCCGGTGTCACGGATGATGAGTTGCTGGCGGCGGCCGCAACTGCCGAGATCCGCTCGGAGCACCCGCTGGGCCGTGCCATCGTCGGTGCGGCCTTCGATGCGGGTCTCGACATCGACGACCCGGAGATCTTCTCCTCCGAGACCGGTCAGGGCGTGACCGCGGTGGCTGCGGGCAGCAGGGTCAGCGTCGGGCGCCCCGAGTGGGCGGTGGGCGAGCACGGTCTCGGTGCGCTCGCGGAGCGGCGGGAGCACCTGGAGGAGCGGGCCCGGACCGTGGTCGGGGTCGCTCGGGACGGTCGGCTGCTCGGCCTGGTCGGTATCGCCGACGAGGTCAAGGCCGACGCGGCCCAGGCGGTGGACCGGCTACGCCGGGTAGGGATCGAGCCGGTGATGCTCACCGGCGACAATGCCCGCACCGCCGCAGCCGTGGGCGCCCAGGTCGGGATCAGTGACGTGCGCGCCGGTCTGCTGCCCGGGGAGAAGGCCGAGGCCGTGCGCGGACTCCAGCAGCAGAGGCTGCGGGTGATGATGGTCGGCGACGGCATCAACGACGCACCCGCACTCACCCAGGCCGACATCGGCGTCGCCGTTGGCGCCGGCACCGACATCGCGATCGAGTCGGCCGACATCGTGCTCGTCGGCGAGCGGCTCGCCGCGATCGCGGACGCCCGGGACATCGGTGTTGATTCCTTCCGCAAGACCAAGCAGAACCTCGGTGTGGCGTTCGTGTTCAACGGCATCGGTGTGCCGCTCGCGGTCACCGGTCTGGTGGGGCCGGTGTGGGCGATGATCGCGATGATCGGGTCGGTCTCGCTGGTCCTCGCCAACAGTTTCGGTGCGCGGCTGGGTCCGGCCGAGGTGGCGGCGCTCGGCCGCCACCTCGCGCGGTGGTCGCTGGGTGGCGCACGTAGCCTGCGTCCACAGGGGTTGCGCGGCTGGTTGTGGACGGCCCGCAGCGCCGAGATCACCGGGTTCGTGGTCGCGGCGCTCGGCGTCGGGCTCCTGTGGGTGCTCGCGCTCGGATCACCAGGGACGAGATGATGGCGCGCCTCCCGATCCGTCCGCCCGAACGGCCCGCTGGAGTACACGCCGATGCCGATCTCCCGCATCGTGTCGCCCCCGACCTGCCCTTCCCGGCGCTCGAGGTCGACCGATCTCACCCGGGGCCGCAGCCGGCTACGCGGGGCCGACCGTGCGCCCGGCGTGTTCGATGAGCCGGCAGGAGCTGCCCGGGGTGCTGTCCGGAAGCCGCCTCGCCTCGGCGGAGAGCTCGCTGAGCTCCGATTGCAGCCTCCGGAGCTCGTCGATCTTGCGGTCGATCGTGTGCAGCTGAGCGTCCAGGACGCCGCGGACGTTTCAGCACCGCGCCTCGCCGCGCTGCTGGAAGGCCAGGATCTCCCTGATCTCGTCCAGGCTGATGCCCAACCGCTTCGCGCTGCGGATGAAGGTCAGTCGCGCCAGATCGGAGGGCTCGTAGTCGCGGTACCCCGACGCCGTGCGATCGGGCTCGGGGAGCAGCCCGATCGACTCGTAGTAGCGGATCGTCTTCGGGTTCACGCCACCCTCCCGGGCGAGCTCACCGATCCTCATGGTCACCTCTCCGCCGCGTCGCCCAGCACCACCACCATCTTGGTACCCGGATGGTTGGTCCATCAACGTCGGGGCCTCGCACGACATCGATCCGGACCATTCGGGTCTCGTAGTCAAGGTTGACACGGGGGACGACGCCCCGCAGGACCGGGCGGCCGATCCACCCGAGCCGTCAAAGGGCGATCGAGGCTCAGCCACCCCCGGCCCTACCGGGCCACCCGACAACGTACGGATCGGGGCTCAGTGGACTTGACCGTCGCCGCGGGTGCCGCTGTAGGCTCATGGCGTCAATCCACCACGGGAGTCCGCACCAGCGGGCTGAGAGGACGGCTAGGGCCGTCGACCGTTGAACCTGTCCGGGTCATGCCGGCGTAGGGAGAGCGTTACGATGCGCCACGTCAGTCCTGCACCTGTGTCCGGTGTGACCGTCGGCTCGATCGACGGCAGCACAAAGCAGTATGCCGAGGTCCCGGGGTTCCCGGGGATGCAGGTGCCCGTCCGACGGGTGAACCTGAGCAACGGTGAGCACCTGGACCTCTACGACACGTCTGGCCCGTACACCGATGTGACGGCCGAGATCGACCTCGAGGCCGGCCTGCCCAGGACCCGGGACCGGTGGGACCGTCCCGCGCCTGTCGACGGCGTGGCCACGCAGCTCGTCTGGGCCAGGGCGGGGATCGTCACCCCGGAGATGGCCTACGTGGCTGCTCGCGAGGGTGTGGCTCCAGAGCTCGTGCGTGACGAGGTTGCGCGTGGCCGGGCGGTGATCCCCGCGAACCCCCGGCACCCGGAGATCGAGCCGATGATCATCGGCAAGGCATTCGCCGTGAAGGTCAACGCCAACATCGGCAACTCCGCGGTGACGTCATCGGTCGCCGACGAGGTCGAGAAGATGGTGTGGGCCGCCCGGTGGGGCGCCGACACGCTGATGGACCTGTCGACCGGGAAGGACATCCACCTGACGCGGGAGTGGATCCTGCGGAACTCACCGCTGCCGGTGGGAACGGTGCCGATCTACCAGGCACTGGAGAGGGTCAAGGGCGATCCGGCCGCGCTGTCCTGGGAGGTCTACCGCGACACGGTGATCGAGCAGTGCGAGCAGGGCGTCGACTACATGACCGTCCACGCCGGGGTGCTGCTGCGGTACGTACCCTTGACCGCCAGGCGCGTCACGGGGATCGTCTCCCGCGGCGGGTCGATCATGGCGGCCTGGTGCCTGGCGCACCATCAGGAGAACTTCCTGTACACCCACTTCGTCGAGCTCTGCGAGATCCTGCAGTGCTATGACGTGACGTTCTCCCTGGGCGACGGGCTACGCCCAGGATCGATCGCCGACGCGAACGATCAGGCGCAGTTCGCCGAGCTGCGCACGCTCGGGGAGCTTACCCGGGTGGCCAAGTCCTACGGCGTGCAGGTGATGATCGAGGGCCCCGGGCACGTGCCCATGCACAAGATCGTCGAGAACGTCCGATTGGAGGAGGAGCTCTGCGAGGAGGCGCCGTTCTACACGCTCGGCCCCCTGGCGACGGACATCGCGCCTGCCTACGACCACATCACCTCGGCTATCGGTGCGGCGATGATCGCTCAGGCCGGGACCGCGATGCTGTGCTACGTCACCCCGAAGGAGCACTTGGGGCTGCCGGACCGCGACGATGTGAAGGCCGGTGTCATCACCTACAAGATCGCGGCGCACGCGGCAGACCTGGCCAAGGAGCACCCGCGCGCCCAGGAGCGTGACGATGCGCTGAGCAGAGCCCGCTTCGAGTTCCGCTGGAACGACCAGTTCGCGCTGTCCTTGGACCCAGACACAGCGCGCGCGTTCCACGACGAGACGCTGCCGGCCGAGCCCGCGAAGACCGCCCACTTCTGCTCGATGTGCGGGCCGAAATTCTGCTCGATGCGCATCTCCGCGGACGTGCGCACCTACGCCGAGGAGAACGGGCTCACCAGCCAGGAGGCCATCGAGGCGGGCATGGCCGACAAGTCCACCGAGTTCACTCGGCTGGGCAGCTCGGTCTACCTGCCCATCGAGGAGGTCCGACGATGAGCACAGCACCCTTGTCCGTCGGCGTCCGCGCATCCGCCGAGGACGCGATCCGCATACTCGGCGAGCTACGCACGCGTCAGCCCCTCGTGCACTGCATGACCAACATCGTCGTGGCGGGGTTCACCGCGAACGTCCTGCTCGCCGTCGGTGCCTCACCGGCCATGGTGGAGAACTCCGAGGAGTCCGCGGACTTCGCCCAGATCGCGGACGCGGTCCTGGTGAATCTCGGGACGCTGTCCCCGGACAAGGTCACCGCGATGCGTTCAGCTGTCGCGGCGGCAGGGCGTGCGGGCACACCCTGGGTCCTGGACCCGGTCGCCGTCGGGGCGCTCGGATACCGGACCCGGTTCGCCGCCGAGCTCGTGACCGGTGGGCCGGCCGTCGTTCGCGGCAACGCCTCGGAGATCTTGTCCCTTGCGGGCGCCGCGGGTTCGGCCGGACGCGGGGTGGACTCGACGACTACGTCCGTGGAGGCCGTGGCGCATGCCTCGGGGCTTGCCCGCCGGATGGGGACGACGGTCGCCGTCAGCGGAGCCGTCGACTACCTATCCGACGGCACCGACGTGCTGGAGGTGCACTCCGGTCACGAGATGATGACCCGGGTGACGGGCGTCGGATGCGCGCTGGGCGCCCTGGTAGCGGCCTGCTGCGCCGTGGAGAGCACGCCGCTCATCGCGGCGGGTGCTGCGACGACGATCCTGACGGTCGCCGCCGAGGTCGCGGTCACGTCGAGCAACGGTCCGGGTAGCTTCGCGGTCGCGCTGCTCGATGCCCTGCACGGCCTGGACGCACAGACCCTGCGCACCCACGCCGGCTGAGCCGTGGCCCTCGACCTGTCGGTCTACCTGGTGATCGGCGCGCAGAACGTGAGCCGTCGTAGCGTGCGTGACACGGTCGACGCGGCGCTGACCGGCGGGGTGAGCGCCGTCCAGCTGCGGGACAAGCAGGCGTCCGGACGCGAGCTGATGGCATTGGCCGCCGAGCTGTCTGAGGTGCTGGCCGGTACGGGTGTCCCGCTGCTGGTCAACGACCGGCTCGACATCGCCCTGGCGTCGGGTGCGCAAGGGGTCCATCTCGGCCAGTGCGACCTGGACGTCCGTCACGCGCGCCGGTTGGCCGGGCCGGGATTCCTCATCGGGCAATCGGTCTCGCGACCCGAAGAAGTCGCGGACATGCACTCCCTGCCCTGCGGGACCGTGGACTACCTCGGCATCGGCCCAGTGTTCCCCACCGCCTCCAAGCCCGACGCGCGACCCGCTCTGGGCCTGGACGCGGTGACTGCCTTGCGTGCCTGCACGACCCTGCCGTGCGTCGGTATCGGAGGCATCGACGCCGGCAACGCACCGTCGGTCTGGGCGACCGGGGTCGACGGGCTGGCGGTGGTGTCCGCGATATGTGACGCACCCGACCCCGCTGCTGCCGCAGCCGGCCTACGGTGGGGTCGATCGTGATCATCAACGCGTTGACCATCGCCGGCACTGACCCCAGCGGCGGCGCAGGCATGCAGGCTGACCTGAAGGCCTTCTCCGCCCTGGGCGTCTACGGCACCAGCGTCATCACCGCAGTGGTCGCCCAGAACACCCACGGCGTGGGGGGGATCCACCCGGTTCCCGGGGAGTTCGTGACCGCCCAGCTCGAGAGCCTGTTCCGCGACGTGCGCATCGACACGGTCAAGATCGGGATGCTCGGGACCGCCGAGGTGATCGACGCCGTCGCCACCGCGCTTGGCCGCTACCGGCCCCCGTACGTGGTCCTCGACCCCGTCATGCTGGCGAGCAGTGGGGACAGCTTGCTCGATCCCGGTGCGACGGCGGCACTGCGCGAGACGCTCCTCCCACTCGTCGACGTCATCACTCCGAACGTCGCCGAGGCCGCCGTGCTGCTGGACGAGGTGGAGGCCGAAACCCCCTCGGACCTTCTCGACCAGCTCGCCCGCCTACGGCGTCTATGTCCTGGCGTCGTGCTGACGGGCGGCCACCTCGACGGGCCGCAGTGCACAGACCTCTTGTCGGTCGACGGCGAGATCACGCGGATCACGGCGGACCGCGTGCTGACGCGAAACACGCACGGCACCGGATGCACCCTCTCGGCAGCGATCGCCGCGCTGCGCCCGGGGCGACCGGACTGGACCAGCGCCGTCCGCGACGCGAAGGAGTACCTGACCGCAACCTTGCTCGCCGCGGACGCCCTCGACGTCGGCCGCGGGCCAGGTCCGCTGCACCACTTCCACTCACTGTGGCCGCCGGCGCAGGGCCGTGACGGTGATGGGCCGAGCCTGCCCGCTCCAACCAGTCCTGGGCGTCCGTCATGCCTTCCGGACCCGAGAACAAGAATGGGCACCGTTCGATGACGTGTCGCACCCTCCCCTCAGCCTGGATCCGTTAGTTGTTGGGTGGCCCGATGGGGCCGGGTGTGATTGCCCTTGATGGCTCCGGTGGATTGGCCGCCCGGTCCTGCGGGTGCCTCGACTGCTGAGCGAAATGGGCGTTCTGGTCGCTCTTCACGGATCTGTCGACGGGGAGTCCATCGGGCCGCACGGTAGTCGTGGGTTCGAGGGGAGTGGGGGATGGACCAAGGGGTCCAGCACGGGTTGGCGGGTGTTGATGTCGGCAAGGGCCACCACTGGGTGGGCCTGATCGACGAGGCCAGTGCCAGCTTGTGATCGTCGAAGGTCGTCGAAGGTCGTCGAAGGTCGTCGAAGGTCGTCGACGACGAGAGTGCGATCCGGCGGGCGATCGCCGCTGTGCTCGGCCGGGCCGGCCGGGTGATCTGGGCGGTGGATCTCACCGGGACGCCGCTGATCTGCTGCTCGCGCTGCTGGCCGTCCATGATCAGCAGGTTCGGTACGTGCCCGGGCGGACCGTGAACCTCGTGGCGGATACTGGTTCTGCAGGTACGGGCCCCACTGAAGGGCGTCGTCCGACGACGACGCCGGACGAGCAGGGCGGCCAGGGGGAGGGAGGCGGCGAAGGAGGTGCCTCAATGAAGGGCGTCGTCCGAGGACGACGCCGGCCCACGA
>NZ_JBTSDU010000084.1:0-10644 GCF_054605595.1 Georgenia sp.
GTCGGCAGCATCACCAGCGTCGTCACCAGGGCGATCCCGACGGCGACACCCGCCAGCACGCCCGGGCCGACCGGGCCCGGTGGGCCAAGTGGACCCCGGCCGGCTGGACCCCGGCCGGCTGGCCCCGTGCGGGTGGCCACCCGCACGGGGCCCGAGCGCCGGCTGACGACGTCCAGAAGTGCCGCCGTCGCCACCGGCATGAGGATGGCGGAGTAGTGCCACTCCCACCCCCAGTAGTGCTCGACGTTGCCCAGGAAGCGCCACGCCAGCGTCGGCACCCACAGCCACACCAGCGGTGACGCCACCCCGACCACCCCCGCCGCCGCGACGAGCAGCGCCAGGGTCAGGTACTTCTCGCCGGGCACGAAGGCGCCGAGGACGACGTCGAGCACCGAGCGCTGCTCCTCGGTACCGAGCCGGCCGTAGTAGTCCCAGGTCTGGCGCGGGTTGAACGCCGGGAGCAGCACCGTGATCGTCACGACGAACCACACCGAACCCCACAGCACCAACGCGGCGCCGGCGCGGAGCTGATCGGGCCACGCGCGCGAACCACGTCGGTCGGCCCGCCCACCAGGTGGGCTGCCCGGTAGCCGATCGCGCCACCCGCGCGTACTCAGCCGCCCCCCGGCGCCGCGCCACCCACGCCACACCAGCACCGCACCCAGCGCCGCCACGGTCAGCCCGAGGTCCTCCTTGACCAGCACCAGCGGCGCCGCCCACAGCCCGCACGCCCGCCAGTGCCGGCGCAGGAACGCGGCGAGGGAGAACGCCAGCAGCGGCACCGCGAAGGCGATCTCGTGGAACTGCGCCGCGACCGCTCCCTGGATGCCCCAGCTCAGCCCGTACGCGACGCCGAGCACCGTCCCGCCGGCCGCGCCGAGCAGCTCACGGGCCACCGAGGTGATCGGCACCACCGAGAGCCCCAGCAGCAGGGCCTGGACCACGAGCAGCGTGAGCCCCGAGGGGAACAGCGCGTACACCGGGCCCAGCAGCACCAGCATCGGGTGGAAGTGGTCCCCCAAGAGGTTGAAGCCCGCGCCCTTGATCGTGACGACCGGCGCGTCGAGCCGGGAGTAGGCCTGTGCCAGCTGGGTGAAGATCCCGAGGTCCCATGACGGCGACTCCAGCAGCCGCCACTGCACCGTTGCGAAGAGCACGTACAGCGCGGCGACGACGGCGCCGAAGGCCCAGGGCACCCACCGGCCGGCCCGGCCGGCCCGCTCAGCCCGACCGGCCCGCTCGGCCCGACCGGCCCGCTCGGCCCGCTCGGCCCGCTCGGCCAAGTCAGATCACGTCGCGGCGCTGCAGGTAGCGCAGCGCTGCCCAGCCGAGCGGCACCCGCGCCCAGAACGTCGCCAGGCGGAACAGGACCGCCGTCGAGACCGCCGTCGCGTAGGGGATGCCCACCACACTCAGACCACCGGTGAGGGCGAGCTCGACCGGGCCGATGCCGCCTGGCGAGGGCACGATGGCGCCGATGGAGTTCGAGGCGAGATACGTGATCGCGAGCGACGTCAGTGGCAGCGTGTACCCGAACGCGGCCAGCGCCGCCCCGAACGCGCCCACGTAGCCCGCCGTCACGAGCAGGTTCCCGGCGATGCCGGCCACGAGCCGGCGGGGATTCGACCCGACGCTCACCAGCCGGGGCCAGACCTGCTGCAGCGTCGGGGAGGCCTTGGCCCACACCCACGCCCGTACCTTCGGGACGAGCAGCAGCACACCCACCACGCCCACGCCCCCCACGATCGCCCCGATCACCGCCGGTGACGGTGCGCTGACGCTGCCCACGGACCCGGTGAGGAGGGCGACGACGACGAGGAGCAGCACGGTGGTGACGAACTGGGAGACCTGGACCAGCCCGACCGTGGCGACGCCGAGCGGCAGCGCCACGCGTTCGCGGGTGACGTAGCGCAGGTTCAGCGCCGCGGGCCCGATCCCGGCAGGGGCGACCAGGGCCACGACCGACGCCGCCACCTGCACCAGGATGGTGCGCCACAGCGGCAGGCGCGTCGAGGAGAACGCCACCAGCGCCATCGCCGCGCCGGCGAACGTCAGCAGACCAAGCCCGAACGAGACCAGCATCCACACCGGGTTGGCGTTCACGACGGCGTCGGCGACCTCGGTGAAGCTGATGGAGGTCAGCAGCACGACCACCGCGACCACCGCGAGCGTCACGGTGATGACCGTGCGGGAGGAGAAGCGGGCGAGCTGGATCGGTGCGACGTCCGCCCGGGGGGTCAGCTCGATGAGCTGCTCCCGCAGTTCGGCCATGAGGCCGCGGTGGCCCTTGACGGCGTTGCGGGTTCGGCTCGGCAACGCCAGCGGCTGCAGCAGCGGCGCCATCGACGCCAGCTGCTCCCGGGAGAGCACCCGCGCCGCCGACGCGAGCGCCCGGGCGGGCCCGACCAGCACGGCGAGCATCGTCAGCAGCTGTGCGAGGTCCACGCGCCGGGAGAGCTCGGTGGAGATGATCTCGCCCGTCTCCCAGTCGACGATCCAGACCTGCCCCCGGGGGTCGATGTGCACCGCGCCGGCGTGGAGGTCCTGGTGCGCGAGCCCCTTGGCGTGCGCGGAGCGCAGCTGGGTCCAGACCTGGTCGAGCAGGGCGTCGTCGAGCTCGTCCGGGGCGAGCGCGTCCAGGGGGCGGGCGCCGGGGACGTGCTCGGCGGCGATGAGGACGGAGTCGCGCGCCTCGGTGACCCCGACCAGCTCGGGCGCGCGCACCCCCGCCGCCCGGGCGGCGAAGTTCATCAGGGTGGCGCGGTTGGCGGCCTCGCGCAGCGTCCGCGCCGGGCGGCTCTCCAGCCCGCGCAGCCGCAGGCTGGTCCAGATGTTCGAGAGGTAGCCGACGACGTGCCGGTCGCCGTCGAGCACGATGATGTCGTGGCGGACGCCGTCCGCGTCCCAGACGGCGTAGGTGCGGTTGGCGCTCTCCAGGTCGAGCGTGCCCGTCGCGGACGCCGCCGCCTCGACGAGCACCCGTTGCGGGTCGGTCAGGACGTCGGGCGCGATCGAGTCCCCCGTGGCACCTTCGCGGTCGACGGCGGCGACCAGGTCCGCGGGGCTGAGCCGCTCCCCGGGTGATGCGCCTTCGGGCCGCGTGGCGGGCCGGAGCCTGCCCGGGTGGCCGGGCTCGACGTCGGCGTCGTCGACCGCCACCGGTGAGGGCTCGCGCAACCGCTCGGTGTACCCGACGGGGGCCGAGCTCGTCACCGTCCACGCCTGCGCGTGGGTCTCGGGCGGCAGCGGGTCCGTCCGGACGACCCGGACCGGGTCCAGGCCGGCCCGGCGCAATCCCCGCACCAGGGCGATACCGGTCGCCCGCTCGTGCAGGACGCCGGAGGCGTAGCGCATGCCCAGCCCTGCGATGCGGCCGAGCAGCACGGTGATGAGGGCGCCGGGCAGGGTCTGCTCGCCCTGGACGATCGCCAGGCCGAGGACGACCCACAGCAGCGACCAGGACCAGCCGAGCATCCGGCTGGCGGACCGGTCACCCACCGCCGTCAGCAGGCCGGCGAGCCCCGCGACGTAGGGGTTGATGGCGATGACGGCGGCACCCTCGAGCGTGATCATGAGGCCGTTGGTCAGCGTCTGGGAGCCGAACGTGCCGACGAGCCACAGGGCGCCCTGGCTGAGGAGGCCGGCGAGGACGGCGGTGCCGGCGGCCTCGACGGCGGAGCGCCAGTTCCGGCGCAGGAGCCGGTCGATCAGCACGACGATCGGCACGAAGAGCGTCACGATGCCCTCGAGCACCGTGACCGGGAGCAGGAGGATCTGCCGCAGGCCGTCGGCGACGGCGGACTGGACGTCCGCCGTCACGCCCTGGGTGGTGGCGTTCGCGTACACGGCGAGGATGAGGACGGCGAGCACGCCCAGGCCGCTCAGGACGAGGGCTACCAGGTCGCCCGGGCGACGCACGCGTGCCTGCGGCGCGTCCACCAGCAGCACGGGGTGCGGTGCCTGGGGGTCCTCCGGCGGAGCGCCGGCGGTCACGGGGACGTCCCGCGCCGCGTCATCCGTCATGCTTTCGGAGTGTACGTGGCGGCTCCCCGCCCGGCCGAACACGGCACGGGGCCGGTCGTGGCGGGACGTTTCACGCCAGGCCGAGCGCCGTCAGGATCGATGCCGGCAGCAGTGCGTAGCCCACGAACGCGACGACATCGATCAGGGTGTGCGCGACGACGAGCGGCATGGTGCGCCGTCGTCGTCGGTAGTACTCCGCGAACAACAGTCCCATGGCGACGTTGCCGAAGAACGGTCCGATGCCCTGGTACAGGTGATAGCCGCCGCGCACGACGGCGCTGGTGGCGAGGACGGCGGCCGGGCGCCAGCCGAGCTGCTCGAGCCGTTCGACCAGGTAGCCGGCGACGATGACCTCCTCCAGGAGTGCGTTCTGCAGTGCCGCCAGGATGAGCACCGGCACCGTCCACCAGTGCTCGGTCAGGGCCGAGGCCTGGACCTCGACGGTGATGCCGAACGCCCGGCCCAGCAGGTAGAGCCCCAGGCCGGGGACGCCGATCAGGGCGGCGAGGCCGACCCCGGTGCCGAGGTCGCGCCACGGCCGGCGCCGGTCCAGGCCGAGGCGCGCCGTCGCCCGGCGGCCGGGCTCGGACAGCAGGAAGAGCGCCAGCGCGACGGGGACGAGGGCGAAGGTGATGTTGAGCAGCTGGTAGGTGAGGTCGACGTAGGGGCGGGTCGAGCGCGAGACGTTGAGCGCCGCCGTCTGCTGCCCCAGCGGGGTCTCGGCGGTGAGGCGGATGATGATGTTCACCAGCGCGTACACGGCGGACTGCCCCAGCGACAGGCCGAGCACGATGAGCACCTCGGCGCCGAGGCGTCGACGGGCGGGTTCCGCGACGGCGGCGGTGGTGGCTCTCGCCCCGGTGTCGGCGACGGCTCCGGTCGGGGTGGCGTGGAGCTCGGCGGCGGCCCCGGTGGGCACGGTGGGCCCGCTGCCCGCGGTGTCCCTCTGTTCGTTCACCGGGTCAGTCTCTCGCGCGCATCGGGCACGATGGGTGCATGGCACATGACGCAGTCACCGCCGTCGTCTTCGACCTGGACGGCGTGCTGACCGATACCGAGGCCGTCTGGGACGACGTGCGCCGCGGGCTGGCCGCCGAGGGCGGCGTGCCGTGGCCCGCCGAGGCGACCGAGGCGATGCTGGGCATGAGTACGCCGGAGTGGTCGGAGTACATGGCCACGACGATCGGCGTCGAGGGCGACGCGCGGCAGGTCGCGGAACGCACCATCGACGCCGTGGCCGAGCGCTACCGCGCGAACCTGCCCACCATGACCGGCGCCGTCGCGGCCGTCGAACGGCTCGGCGCCCGGTGGCCGCTGGGACTGGCGTCCTCCTCGCCGCGTCGGCTGATCGACGCCTCGCTCGCCACGCTCGGTATCGCGCGGCGGTTCGCGGCCACGGTCTCGACGGAGGAGGTCGCCGCCGGTAAGCCCGCCCCTGACGGGTACGCCCGCGTGTGCGAGCTCCTGGGCGTCGACCCGGCCCACGCCGTCGCCATCGAGGACTCGAGCAACGGCATGCGCTCGGCCGTGGCCGCGGGGATGATCGTGATCGCCGTCCCGCACGCGGCGTTCCCGCCCGCGCCCGATGCGCTGGCGCTCGCCACGGCCGAGGTGGGCAGCCTCGACGACGTCACCGTCGAGTTCGTGGCGGGGCTCGCGAACGGGCTCTGACGAGGCATGCCAGGGTCGCTCCCGGTCCAGCCCGGTCGTGCACGAGCCGGGCCGAGACCCAGCCCGGTCGTGTGCGAGCCGGGCCGTGACCCAGCCCGGTCGTGGGCGAGCCGGGCCGTGACCCAGCCCGGTCGTGGGCGAGCCGGGCCGACGAGGCCGCCGCGGGCCGCCCGGCGGCGGGGGCAGCCGGGGCCGATCACCCCCGGGCCTACCCTGGTCGGTATGTCACGCCTGGTCTCGCGGCTGCCGACCGTCGTAGTCGTCCTTGTCGGCATGCTCGCCCTTGCCGCGCCCGCCCACGCCCACGACGGCCTGGTCAGCGCGACCCCGGCGGACGGAGTGACCCTCACGGCTGTCCCGACCGAGGTGGTGCTGACGTTCAGCAACGAGCTCCTCGAGGTCGAGCCGGCCGTCGTGGTCCGCGACGAGGCGGGCGAGCAGCTCGACGATGTCCCGGTGGTGGTCGACGGGGTGACGGTCACCTGCCCGCTGCCGGTCGACATGCCGGACGGCAGGTACGACGTCGCCTGGCGGGTCGTCTCCGCCGACGGCCACCCCATCGAGGGGGCCTTCACGTTCACCGTCGCTGCCGGTGGCAGCGAGGCCGGTGGGGAGGACGCCGGGGCGCCGACCGTGCCGGACCCCACGGCGGGCGCGCCCGAGGGTGCCACGGACGCACCCGCCGCGACCGCCTCGGGTGCGGCGGACGACGAGGTCGCGGCCCCTGGGGAGAGCGCCGCGGCTGCGGGGCCGGGTGCGCTGATCTGGGGCATCGGCC
This sequence comes from Georgenia sp., assembly GCF_054605595.1. Lineage (NCBI taxonomy): Bacteria > Bacillati > Actinomycetota > Actinomycetes > Allobogoriellales > Allobogoriellaceae > Georgenia > Georgenia sp. The sequence continues at coordinate 6,473 of NZ_JBTSDU010000084.1, forward strand.
TGCTGGCCGTCGCCCTCGTGGTGCTGATCGGCGTCGTGCTCCGGGCGCGACGGAAGTAGTCGGGTGCCGGCGCCGGCTCAGGCCGCCCGGCGCAGCCGCAGCGAGGTCCCGAGGACGATGACCGAGCTGGTGGCCGTCGCGGCGTCCGCGATCATCGGGTTCAGCAGGCCCAGCGTCGCCGACGGGATCGCGACGTCGGTGCCGGCGCCCCGGACGAGGCCGGGTCGGCCGCGGCGGATACCGGAGACCGTGTAGCCGGCCTCGTCGACCGCGGCGCGGTCGGTCTCGGTGGTGCTCATATGGGTGGCTCCCCTGGTGGTGCCACGGTGCGACGTCAGGACCGGACGAGCCGGGCGATCGCCTCGGACGCCTCGACGACCTTCGCCTGCCCCTCCTCGTGGGAGGAGCGTGCGGCGTCGACGACGCAGTGCCCGAGGTGGTCCTCGACGAGCCCGATGCCGACGGCCTGCAACGCCTTGGTCACCGCCGAGATCTGGGTGAGGACGTCGATGCAGTAGGTGTCCTCGTCCACCATGCGGGTGATGCCACGCACCTGACCCTCGATCCGCCGCAGCCTGTTGGCATACTGCTCCTTGGTGCCGCTGTAACCGGCCATGTCGTCTCCATCCCAGGGCGACCTGGGTCCGGTCGCACGTCTTGACAATGTACCCCGTCGGGGTATCGATGGGGGAACGCCCCAGAGGGCTTCGGGCCTCAGGCCCGAAGCCCTGAGCGTCGCCCGGGCCCGGCCTGGCCGTGCGACCCGGGTGTGCTGCGCCCGTCGTGCCGCGCCACGGCAACCGTCCTCTCTCAGCCTGCCGAGGAGGTCCCCGCCTCGGCGAGGCGGTCCCGCAGCCACTCGGGTGTGTGCTCCTCATCGCGCGGGTAGCGGGCCACGTCCTGGGCGAACATGCTCGCCGGGACCGGCTTCGTCCAGCGTGGCTCGTTGCTGCGATCGAAGTTGAGCGTGACCTTGCCGGTGCTCTCCACGGTCACGAGCGCCGTGTACCAGGCCCCCAGGCCGGGCTCGAACGTCACGTGGCGCAGCTCCGCCAGCGCGGCACCGACGTCTTCCGGCACGCCGGGCAGCACCTGCTCCTCCCCGCCCGCCGGCGTGGCTGCGGCCAGGACCTCCGCCTGCGTACCGACGATGCGGCACAGCAGCCGGGCCCGCGCCCACCCGGGGGGCGCCGCCTTGACGATGCCCTGTGCCACTCGCTGCAGCAGCGCCGACTGCCGCGCCGCGCGCTGGTCGGTCGACGCGGTCGCGGCGCCGCCCGCCCCGACCGAGACCACCGGCGCACCGATCCCCTGGTCGGGCGGCCTCGCCGTGCCGGCGCCGCCCGAGGCCGCCGCCGCGGCCCGCGCCCGCTGCACCTGCTCCGCCTTCGCCCAGGCGGTCGGGATCCGCTGGGTGTAGTTGACGTCCATGAGGTCGGCGAGCGCGACCGTTGCCTCGTAGACACCCGGGTCGATCTTGTCCATGAGGTTCTTCTCGGCGACGTCGGCGTCGTTTGCGAGCGAGGAGATGCGGCACCGCTGCACACCCTCGCTGTCCGGCCCCTGGTCCACGATGCGCACCAGGATGCCGTGCCAGCGGGCGGTGGCGTGGATCTCGAAGAGTTCGGACACCTCGGTGGGTGCGAGCTGCTTCGCCCACATCCCGGCCGAGGTCCGCGCGAAGCCGTGCTGCTCGGCGTCGGGCGCGGCGGTCACGACCGTGACGACGGCGGGCCGGCCGTCGTCGCCCGTGCGCACGTCCGCCGCGAAGGTGCCGTCCGCCGTCCGGGCCAGGGGACCCACGTACTTGGAGGGGAGGACGGCGTGGAAGGAGTCACCGTCGAGGTGGTTCTGCCAGCCGAACGCGACACCGTGATAGGTGCCGACGAGCTCCGGCTCCTCCGCGCCGGGGGAGAAGCGCCACAGCCGCGTGCCTGGCGTGAGGCGGGTGTGCTCGAGCCACGACAGGGGCGTGATGACGTCCTCGACGGTGGCGAGCCCGGTGCCCGTGAACGGTGGTCGGTCCAGGATCGGGCCGTCGGTGGCCTGCCGGCCCGCGTCGTCGTTGCCGCCCGTGGCGCGTACGAGCCCGGCCGTCGGCGGGGTCGGCAGATGCAGGACGTCGATGGGCTTCTCCGGCGCGAAGGGCGTGCCGGAGAAGCCGAGGCCGTGCAGCTCGAAGAGGCCCGCCGTCGTCGTGATGCCGGCGACGTCCGCCGCGGGGACCACGTACCCGAACACCCGGTCGAGACCCCGCTCGACGTAGGCGGTCGACAGCTGGGGAGTGACGGCCTTCTGCAGCACGATGCTCATGGATACGAGGTCTCCGGTAGGAACTGCGGTCATCACGACCTTATGCGGTGGGCGTGGTCGAGGGACACCGGCGGCCGTACCGTAGGCCCATGCGTCTGGGCGTGCTCGACATCGGCTCCAACACCGTCCACCTTCTCGTCGTCGACGCCGAACGGGACGCGCGGCCGGATCCGACGGCGTCCGAGCGGGCCACCGTGCGACTCATGCGCTACCTGGAGGACGACGGCCGCATCAGCACCGAGGGCGTGCGCGCGCTGCGCTCGGCGGTGGACCGGGCCGCCAGGGCGGCGGACACGCTCGGCGCGGAGGAGATGATCGGCCTCGCCACCTCCGCGATCCGGGATGCGACGAACGGCGCGGAGGTGCTGGCACAGCTCGAGAAGGTGGCGGGCGTGCCGCTCCAGGTGCTCTCCGGGAGGGAGGAGGCCGAGCTGACCTTCCTCGCCGCCCGGCGGTGGCACGGCTGGGTGTCCGGCCGGCTCCTCGTGGTCGACATCGGCGGCGGCTCGCTGGAGATCGCCATGGGGATGGACGAGCGGCCGGACTTCGCCGTCTCGGTCCCGCTGGGCGCCGGGCGCCTCACGCACGACTTCCTCCACTCGGACCCGCCCGGCCCGAGGGAGATCGAGCGTCTGAAGGCCTACGTCAAGGAGCAGCTGGGGCCGATCGCCGAGGCGATCGCGCGGCAGCCCGCCCCGCACCTCGTGGTGGCGACGTCGAAGACCTTCCGCTCGCTGGCCCGGCTCGCGGGCCAGCGCATGGTCGTCGTCGGCCCGGAGGAACGGCGCCGGATGCAGCTCGCCGACCTGCGGGACTGGACGCCCCGCCTGGCCCGGATCCCCGCCGAGCAGCGCGTCGAGCTCCCCGGCATCACGGCCGAGCGGACCTACCAGATCGTCGCGGGCGCGTACGTGGCCCAGCGCGTGATGAAGGTGCTCGGCGTCGAGGAGCTGGAGATCTGCCCGTGGGCCCTGCGTGAGGGCGTGCTCCTGCGGCGGATGGACCAGATGTCGGTGTGAGCGGCGGCGGGTCAGGCCGCGTCGTCGTCCAGCGGGGTGGCGGGGCCGGCCCGCCGCTGGAGGCGCATGGTGCGCACCCGGGAGATGGCGAACCACGCGAGCGCGGCGGCGACGACCCCGATGACGACGTACGTCAGCGTCCCGACGTAGCTCTCGACGACGTGCCACTGCTCGCCCAGCCAGTAGCCGGCGAGGATGAGGGCGGTGTTCCAGATCAGCGAGCCGGCCAGGGTCAGGGCGGTGAACAGCAGCAGCGGCATGCGGGTGATGCCCGCCGGGATCGAGATCAGGGAGCGGAAGATCGGGATCATCCGACCGATGAAGACGGTGCTCTTGCCGTGCCTGTCGAACCAGGCCTCGGTGCGGTCGACGTCCTCGATCTTGACCAGCGGCAGCCAGTTCATGATCGCGCGGGTGCGGGTGCGGCCGAGGATCGCGCCGACCCCGTAGAGCACCCAGGCACCCACGACGGAGCCGCCCGTGCACCAGACGATCACCTCGATGAGCCCGAGGCTGCCCTGGGAGGCGGTGAACCCGGCCAGCGGGAGGATCACCTCGCTCGGCAGCGGCGGGAACAGGTTCTCGAGCGCGATGAGCAACGCGGCGCCGAAGCCGCCGAGGGACTCCATGACGGAGACGGCCCAGGCGGCGACACCGGTGAGGGGGGCGCCGGACGTGGCGACGGTCAGCAGGGGAGTCACGTCTGCCAACGGTACGTGCCGGGCGGGTGTGCTGTCGTCCACCTCCGGTCGTAGGCGCTCGTCATCCCCGGGGAGGAGTCGGCCGGCGCGGTGGCGGCCGCCGACGCACCGCTCCGGGTCGCGGGGCGGGGGCGCGCCC
>NZ_JBTSDU010000084.1:10654-13700 GCF_054605595.1 Georgenia sp.
TCCGGTCGGCACGCCCTCGACCTGCCCGGCGGGGTTCAGGAGCGCCGACCGGACGGGGCCAGGAGGCGAACCGTCAGGTATGGAGTCCGGTGTGCTCAGGCCTCCAGGTGGCGCACGAGCCGCTCGGCCAGGCCGGTGTAGGTGCCCGGCTCCAGGGCCAGCAGCCGGGCCTCGACGTCAGCCGGCAGGCCCAGACCCGCGATGAACGCCCGCATGCCCGCGCCGTCCACGCGCCGTCCCCGGGTGAGCTCCTTGAGCCGCTCGTACGGGTCCTCCATGCCGGTGGCGCCGGCGATCGACGCCGCGCGCATGGCCTGCTGGACGGCCTCGCCGAGCACCTCCCAGTTGGCGTCGAGGTCGCGGGCCAGCGCGGCGCCGTCGACGTCGAGGCCGGCGAGCCCGCGGCGCACGTTGTCGATCGCGAGCAGCGAGTGCCCGAACGCGACGCCGATGTTGCGCTGGCTGGAGGAGTCGGTGAGGTCGCGCTGCAGGCGGGAGGTGACCAGCGTCGCGGCGAGCGTGTCGAGCAGCGCGCAGGAGATCTCCAGGTTCGCCTCGGCGTTCTCGAACCGGATCGGGTTGACCTTGTGCGGCATCGTCGAGGAGCCCGTGGACCCCTGGGCGGAGAGCCGCTGGCGGAAGTAGCCGAGCGAGACGTACGTCCACACGTCCGTGGCGAGGTTGTGCAGCACACGGTTGAACCGGGCGACGTCGGCGTAGAGCTCGGCCTGCCAGTCGTGCGACTCGATCTGCGTGGTCAGCGGGTTCCACGTCAGCCCCAGGTGCTCGACGAAGCCGCGCGAGACCGCCTCCCAGTCCGCCGTCGGCACCGCGACCACGTGCGCGCCGTAGGTCCCGGTCGCGCCGTTGAGCTTGCCGAGGTAGTCGTCCCGCCCGATGCGCGCGAGCTGGCGCCGCAGCCGGTGCGCGAGGACGGCGAGCTCCTTGCCGAGCGTCGTCGGCGTCGCGGCCTGACCGTGCGTGCGGGCCAGCATCGGGGCGCCGGCGTGCGCGCGGGCCAGGGCGGCGACGTCGTCGGCCAGGGCGGTCGCGGCGGGCAGCCAGACGCGCTCGACGGCGTCCCGCACGGTCAGTGCGTAGGCCAGGTTGTTGATGTCCTCGCTCGTGCAGAAGATGTGCACGATCTCGTGGACCTGCGGCAGCACCGTGCCCGCGCCGAGCGCCGCGGTCGCCGCGTCGAGGCGACGCTTGAGGAAGTACTCGACCGCCTTGACGTCGTGGAGCGTCTCGCGCTCGATGGCCGCCAGCTCCTCGAGCTCGCCGCCCGCGCCGAAGGTCGCGACCACGTCGCGCAGGTACGCCTTGTCGGCATCGGTCAGCGTGGGCGCCCCGGGCAGGACGCCCTGGTCGGTCAGGTGGATGAGCCACTCGACCTCCACGTGCAGCCGGGCCCGGTTCAGCGCCGCCTCGGAGAGGTGGTCGGCGAGCGGGGCGACGGTGCGCCGGTAGCGCCCGTCGAGCGGCCCGAGGGCGACGGGCGGGGTGACGGTGGCCAGGTCGACGCGGTCGGTCATGCCGTCATCCTCCCAGCCCTCACGGCCGGACACGTCACCGTGCCGCGATGCGGCCAACTGCCATCGCCCGGCGGCGGCGATCACTGGACGTGCCGAGCCCGCACCACTAGCGTGTGGCGCATGGTACCCGGTGAGGAGAGCATCCTCTCGAACCTCCGGAGGGGCGCGCTCGAGTACTGCGTCCTTGCCCTCCTGCAGCGCGACACGCGGTACGGCCTCGACATCGCGCGCACGCTCACCGCCGACGGCGTCCTCATGAACGGCGAGGGCACCCTGTACCCGCTGCTGGCCCGGCTCCGGAAGTCCGGGCTCGTGTCCACGAGCTGGCAGGAGTCCACCGCGGGTCCGCCGCGCCGCTACTACGCGCTGACCGAGGACGGTGGCCGCGCGCTCGCGGCCTTCCGACGGACCTGGCGGCCCTTCCGGGACGCCGTCGACACCGCCCTGGCCGCACCCACGCCCGCTCCGCCGACCGAGGGGACGACACCACGGACCGAGGGAACGAACCGATGACCGACACCGACCGCTCCATCGCCGCCTACCTCGACGATCTCGCCCGGATGCTCACCGGCGCCGACCCGGTGCTGCGCGCGGAGGTCCTCGGCGGGGTCCGCGAGCACATCGACGCCGCCCTCGCGGGCCGCACCGGTGGCGGCACATCCGAAGACGTCGATGCGGTCCTGCTCGAGCTCGGCCCGCCCGAGCGCATCGCGGCCGCGGCGCTGGGCGACGGCGCGACCTGGCCCGGCGCTGCACCGGGGTGGGCCGAGCCCGGCGCTGGGCCCGGGTGGGCGGGGCCTGGTACGACACCCGGCGCCTCACCCGCGTGGCCGGGGCCCGGTGCCGCACCCGCGTGGCCGGGGCCCGGTGCCGCACCCGCGTGGCCGGGGCCCGGTGCCGCACCCGGCCAGGTGCCGCCGCGACCGGCCGCCCTCGACCGGTCCTGGGTGCCGCCACTGGTCGGGTTGCTGCTGCTCTTCTCCGCCGGCGTGTACCTTCTTGTGCTCGGCGCCCTCGCCACATTCGCGGTCACCGACACGGTGGTGACCTCCGAGGTCGGCGTGGTGACCGAGTCGGGTGCCTTCCACGCCCCCGCCACCGAGGAGTTCGCCGCCGCGGCGCAGAATCCGCTGCTTACGGCGAGCTACGACATGGTGTGGGTCGTGCTTGCGCCGCTGCCGGTCGTGGTGCTGCCGTGGCTGCTCTCGACGGTGCTGCTCGCGGCGTCCTCGTTGTGGTGCAGCCGACAGAAGTGGTCCGGCGTGCTGCTGCTGCCGGGGCTCGTGGTGCTGAGCGCCCTCACGCTCGCGATCGCGCTCGCCGTGCCGGCCGGCGTGGGCCGATCGGTGCTGCTCGCCGGCGTCATGATCCTGGCGGCGGTCACCGTGGTCCGGGTCGTCGCGCGGGTCTGGGGCGACGGCGCCCGGCGCGCCCGCGAGCTGGCGACCGCGCCGCCGCTCCGCTGACCGCTGACCGCTGACCGCTGACCGCTGACACCTGGGCCCGTGAAC
>NZ_JBTSDU010000085.1:0-13694 GCF_054605595.1 Georgenia sp.
GCCATAATGGCAACAAACAACTTGGCACACTGTTGAGTTCTCAAAGAACAGACACACACCAACCCGAAACCCAGCAAAACCAACCACCAGGCCCGAACCGGGGCAACCTGACCACCTTAACCACACCACCCCCACCAGTCAAACCCGCCCAACCACAACGGAAAAACCGACCAACAGAAGCAGCCACCCCAAAAAAAGCCACAACAAAACCACGACCAAAAAAGGGGCTACCCGCGGAACCGGCCACCACAGTGTCCGTACCTCCCGAGCGGGCGGTGTTCATATTAGGCAGACGGCGAGGGCACGGTCAAACTCCTCCGGCATGGCCTACGCCACACCCGGCCTGCCCACCTGGGCGCTGCTGCCGTTGCGGTGGCCGCGGGGACAACCTACCGAACCGACGCAGGAACGGCATTTGGGACACTTGCCGTCCATGGGGTCGTACGGGACGAAGGGCCCGCGAGATCGGCTGGGCGCCCGGGGCACGCTTGAACCGTCAGAACCCGAGAGGCGGGTTCACCTGGGCTCAACGGGAGAGCAAGATGGCCACGCACACTGACCGCACGATCGTTCCCCCCGGGCAGGTGGGTCAGGAACGGCTGATCACCTCGCTGGGGGCTCGCCGGGTCCTTGCCGGCGGCCGGATCATCATCGGGTGGACGTTCCTCTGGGCGTTCATCGACAAGCTGTTCGGCCTCGGGTACGCCACCCCGGCCGAGCGTGCATGGCTCAGCGGCGGCACGCCCGCCCAGGGCTTCATCAAGGGCATCGAGGGTCCGTTCCACGACTTCTTCCAGATCTTCGCCAACCCCTTCGGCGACGTCGTGTTCATGGTGGGCCTGCTCGGTATCGGCCTCGCCATGATCGTCGGCGCCGGTCTGCGCATCGCCGCCGTGACGGGCACGCTCCTGCTGCTCTTCATGTACCTGGCCCAGCTGCCGCTGGCCGTGGGCGGCACCAACCCGATCACCGACTCGCACTGGATCGAGGCATCGGTGCTGATCATCGCTGCCGCGACCCTCGCGGGCGACACCTGGGGTGCCGGCCGCTGGTGGGCCGGCGTCATCGGGGACCGCACCTGGCTGCGGTGACTTTTCCCGCCCACCCGGAGCGATCGCTCTGCCACGAGTACGGCCCTGGCCCGCGAGGACCAGGGCCGTACTCATGGCCCTGGGTCAGACGGTTGCCGAGACGGCTCCGGCGTCGGACTCCGTGCCCCGCTCGTGCTCGGCGAGGTACCGCTCGGCCTCCGCCTTGACGGCCTCGGCGACCGCCTCGGCGACGCGGGTGTCGAAGACACCGGGGATGATGAACGCGCTGTTGAGCTCGTCGGCGCTGACGACCTCGGAGATCGCTACCGCCGCCACGCGCAGCATCTCGTCGGAGATGTGCGACGCGCCCGCGTCGAGCAGACCCCGGAAAAGTCCGGGGAAGGCCAGGACGTTGTTGATCTGGTTCGGGTAGTCGCTGCGTCCCGTCGCGACGACGGCAGCGGTCTCGCCCGCTTCGAGGGGGTCGACCTCGGGCGTGGGGTTGGCCAGTGCGAAGACGATCGCCCCGTCGCCCATCTTCGCGATGTCCGCACCGGTGAGGATGTTGCCGGCCGAGACCCCGATGAACACGTCCGCGCCGACGAGCCCCTCCTTCAGGGTGCCGGTCAAGCCCTCCTCGTTGGTGTTCTGCGCGATCCAGTTACGGTGCTCGTCACCGTTCAGGGACTGGCGGTGCAGGGCTCCCCCGCGACCGAACGCCACGATGTGCCGCGCGCCCTGCGCCTTGAGCAGACGGATGATCGCGTTGCCCGCGGCACCGACGCCGGAGACGACGATGCGCACGTCGCCCATCTGCTTGTCCACGACCTTGAGGGCGTTGAGGAGCGCCGCGAGGACGACGATGGCGGTGCCGTGCTGATCGTCGTGGAACACGGGGATGTCCAGCTCCTCCCGCAGTCGCGCCTCGATCTCGAAGCAGCGCGGTGCGGAGATGTCCTCCAGGTTCACGCCCCCGTAGACCGGCGCGAGCGCCTTGACGATCGCGATGATCTCCTCCGTGTCCTTGGTGTCCAGGCACACCGGCCACGCGTCCACCCCGGCGAACTCCTTGAACAGCGCTGCCTTGCCCTCCATCACCGGCAGGGCCGCCGCGGGACCGATGTCGCCCAGTCCCAGCACGGCGGTGCCGTCGGTGACGACCGCGACCGTGTTGCGCTTGATGGTCAGGCGCCGGGCGTCGGCCGGGTTCTTCGCGATCGCCAAGCACACCCGGGCCACCCCCGGCGTGTAGGCGCGGGACAGATCGCGACGCGTCTTGAGCGGCACCTTAGCGGTGACCTCGATCTTGCCGCCGAGGTGCATGAGGAACGTCGAGTCGCTCGACTTCAGCACCTTGACGCCCTCGAGCTCGTTCAGCGCGGCGATCACCCGGTCCCCGTGCTCGCCGTTCACGGTGTCGCACGTGACGTCCACGACGAGCCGCGTCGTCGTGGAGTGCACGATGTCCATGCCCATCACTGCAGCCCCCGCCTCGGCCACCGCGCTCACCACCGTGCTCGTGGCACGTTGCGAAGCCGGGACCTCCACGCGCATCGTGATGGTGTAGCTGGGGCTGGGGATAGCCATGGGAGGACCTTCCGGACGACGACGACAACAACGACCACCCGAATCGTAGCCCGCGTCACATGTGGTGCACGCACGGGGTCACGCCTCGGCGTGGGGGCCGCGACGTGGGGCTCGTGCCGGGCGGGGGCCGGGAGCACCGACGGCCCGCCCCGTCGAGCGGGTCGGGCCATCGGACAGCTCGTGCGGGTCAGCCGATGCGTTCCACGAGGAGCTCGCGCACCCGGGCGGCGTCCGCCTGCCCGCGGGTGGCCTTCATGACGGCTCCGACGATCGCGCCGGCGGCCTGGACCTTGCCGCCGCGGATCTTCGCCACCACGTCGGGGTTGGCGGCGAGGGCCTCGTCGATGGCGGCCTCGAGCGCGCCGTCGTCGGAGACGACCTCCAGGCCGCGAGCGGTGACGACCTGCTCGGGGGAACCCTCCCCCGCCAGCATGCCCTCGAGCACCTGCCGGGCGAGCTTGTCGTTGATGCGCCCGGACTCTACGAGCGCGGCGAGCTCGGCCACCTGCACCGGGGTGACGGCGAGCTCCTCGAGCGCGACGCCGTCGGTCTTGGCGGTGCGGGACAGCTCGCCCATCCACCACTTGCGCGCCGCGGCGGGGCTGGCGCCGGCCGCGACGGTGGCCTCGACGAGATCGCCGGCGCCGGCGTTGACGAGGTCACGCATCTCGGCGTCGGAGTAGCCCCAGTCGGCCTGGAGGCGACGACGGCGCACGGCCGGCAGCTCCGGGAGGTTCGACCTGATCTCCTCGACCCACTCCCGCGACGGCGCGATCGGCACCAGGTCCGGCTCGGGGAAGTACCGGTAGTCCTCGGCGTCGGACTTGACGCGACCCGCGGACGTCGTCCCGGTGTCCTCGTGCCAGTGACGCGTCTCCTGCACGACCTTCTCGCCGGCGTCGAGAACGGCCGCCTGGCGGGAGACCTCGTAGCGGACCGCCCGCTCGACGGAGCGGAACGAGTTCACGTTCTTGGTCTCGGTCCGGGTGCCGAGCGGGGAGCTCGGGGTGGGCCGCAGGGAGACGTTGACGTCGGCGCGGACGTTGCCGCGCTCCATGCGGGCCTGCGAGACGCCGAGCGTGCGGAAGATGTCACGCAGGGTGTTGACGTACGCGCGAGCCACCTCGGGGGCGCGTTCGCCGGCACCCTCGATGGGGCGAGTGACGATCTCGACCAGGGGGATGCCCGCCCGGTTGTAGTCGACCATCGAGTATGTCGCGCCCTGGATGCGCCCGGTCGAGCCGCCGACGTGGATGTTCTTGCCGGCGTCCTCCTCCATGTGGGCGCGCTCGATCTCGACGCGGAAGATGCTGCCGTCCTCGAGCTCGACGTCGAGGTGACCGTCGAAGGCGATGGGCTCGTCGTACTGCGAGGTCTGGAAATTCTTCGGCACGTCCGGGTAGAAGTAGTTCTTCCGGGCGAAGCGGCAGGACTCGGCGATCGAGCAGTTCAGCGCCAGGCCGATGCGGATCGCGTACTCCACGGCGGTGCCGTTGACCGTCGGCAGCGCGCCGGGCAGCCCCAGGGAGACCGGGGTGATGGCGGTGTTCGGCTCGTCGCCGAACGTCTGCGGCGCGCCGTCGAACATCTTCGACGCCGTGCCGAGCTCGACGTGCACCTCGATGCCGAGGACGGGGTCATAGCGGTTGATGGCGTCGTCGTAGTCGACGAGATCGGTCGTCCGCGTGCTCATCGGGACGTCACCTCCAGCTCGGGGGCCCGGGCGAGCAGCGGCCCACCCCATTTCTGCGTGAGCAGGCGCTCGAGCACGCCGCCCACACGGTACACACGGGCGTCCGCGCGGGCGGGCGCGAGGATCTGGAACCCGACCGGCAGGCCGTCGTCGCTCAGGCCGGAGGGGAGAGAGAGCCCGGGGATGCCGGCGAGGTTGGCCGGGATGGTGGCGACGTCGTTGAGGTACATCGCCATCGGGTCGTCCACCTTCTCACCGAACTTGAACGCGGTCGTCGGCGACGTGGGCGAGACGAGCACGTCGGCATGCTCGAACGCGGCCGCGAAGTCGCGTTGGATCAGGGTCCGGACCTTCTGTGCGGAGCCGTAGTACGCGTCGTAGTGCCCGGCGGACAGGGCGTGCGTGCCCAGGATGATGCGACGCTTGACCTCGTCACCGAAGCCGGCGCCGCGGGTTGCGGCCATGACCCGCTCGGCCGTGACGGGACCGTCCTGCGGCTCGACCCGCAGGCCGAAGCGCATGCCGTCGAACTTGGCGAGGTTCGAGGAGGCCTCGGCCGGCAGGATCAGGTAGTACGCCGCGAGCGCGTAGTCGAAGTTCGGGCAGGACACCTCGACCACCTCGGCGCCCGCCTGCTCCAGCAGCGCGACGGACTCCTCGAAGCTGCGCCGGACACCGGTCTGGTAGCCGTCGCCACCCAGCTCCTTGACGATGCCGACGCGCACTCCCTTGAGATCCTGGGCGCGGGCGGCGGCGACGTACCCGGTGGCCGGGTCGGTCAGGGACGTGGAGTCGAGCGGGTCGTACCCGCCGATGACCTCGTGCAGGAGCGCGGAGTCGAGCACCGTGCGCGAGACGGGGCCGGCCTGGTCGAGGGACGAGGCGAGGGCGATGAGCCCGTAGCGGGAGACCGAGCCGTAGGTGGGCTTGGTGCCGACGGTGCCGGTGACGGCGGCGGGCTGACGGATCGACCCGCCGGTGTCGGTGCCGATCGCCAGCGGGGCCTCGTAGGCGGCGACGGCGGCCGCGGAGCCACCGCCCGAGCCGCCCGGGATGCGGTCGAGGTCCCAGGGGTTGCGGGTGGCGCCGTAGGCGGAGTGCTCGGTGGAGGAGCCCATGGCGAACTCGTCGAGGTTGGTCTTGCCGAGGATCGGCATACCGACCTCGCGCAGCTTCGTCACGACGGTGGCGTCGTACGGCGGGACCCAGCCCTGCAGGATCTTCGACGCCGCCGTGGTGACCTGTCCCTTCGTCACCACGATGTCCTTGACGGCGATGGGCACGCCGGCGAGCTCGGCGAGCTCCTCGCCGGCGGCGCGGCGGGCGTCGACGGCGGCGGCGGCGGCGAGCGCCTCCTCGCCGTTGACGTGCAGGAACGCATGGACGGCGCCGTCGACGTCGGCGATGCGGTCCAGGTGCGCCCGGGTGACCTCGACGCTGGAGACCTCGCGGGCGGCGAGCAGGCCGGCCAGCTCGGCGGCGCTGTGGCGGGTGACGTCCTTGTTCATGCGTCCTCCCCGAGGATCTGCGGGACCACGAACATGCCGTCGCGGGCCTCGGGCGCGGCCGCCATGACGGCATCGTGGTCGAGGGTGGGGACCACCACGTCCGCGCGCATGACGTTGGTCAGCGGGATGGGGTGGGAGGTCGCGGGCACGTCCGGCGTGGCGACCTCGTTGACCCGGGCGACGGCGGAGGCGATGACGTCGAGCTCGCCGGCGAGGCGGTCGACCTCGCCGGGTGTGAGCTCGATGCGGGCGAGGGCAGCGACGCGCGCGACCTCGTCGGAAGAGATGGTGGACATGCCCGCGAGTCTAGACGCTGGCGCTGCCGACGCCCGTGGCGCCCGGCGGTGGGCATGGCGGAACGGCCACGGTGAAATAGGTTGTCACCATGCCGATCCGCCGCTACCTGGACCAGACGTTCCGCCGGCCCCCCCGCACCCGCCGGCAGGACGTGTGGCGCGCCGCGCGCTGGTACGTCGGCTGCGTCGTCGGGCTCCATGTCGGTGCGGCGGCGACGGTCATGGCCGTGGACCGGGTGCGCAAGCGCCGTGAGCCCCCCACCGGCGATTTCCCGCGTACCCAGCCGGTGACGCTGCCGGTGGCGGACTCGCACGTGACGACCTTCACCTACGGCTCCGACCTGTACGAGGACATGCTCACCCGGATCCACGGCGCCCGGCACGCCGTCTACTTCGAGTCCTTCATCTGGAAGGCCGACGAGACCGGGCAGGCGTTCAAGGACGCACTGTTGGACGCCGCGCGGCGCGGCGTCGAGGTGTACATCGTCTTCGACAGCTGGGGCAACCTGGTCGTGAAGCCGTCCTTCAAACGCTTCCCGGACCTGCCGAACCTCCACGTGCTGCAGTTCCCGTTCTTTCGTCCCGGCCTGCTCACGTTCAACCCGCGCAAGACCGGGCGCGACCATCGCAAGGTGCTCGTGGTGGACGGCACCACCGGATACGTGGGCGGTTACAACGTCGGTTCGTTGTACGCCACGCAGTGGCGCGACACCCACCTGCGGGTCGACGGCCCGTCGGCGTGGGAGCTCGAGAATGCCTTCGTCGACTTCTGGAACGACCACCGCCGGCGCCGCCACCCCGAGCTCCCGGATCGCGGCGCCCGCTCCTGGGACGCCCGGATCCGCGCGGTGCAGAACGCGCCGCGCCGGCTGATCTTCCCCGTCCGGGGCGTCTACCTGGAGGCCATCGACCGGGCCACGGACCGGATCTACATCACGCAGGGCTACTTCATCCCCGACCGGGAGATCCTGGACGCGCTCGTCACGGCGGCCCGCCGCGGCGTGGACGTGCGGGTGCTCATCCCCGAGGTGTCCAACCACGTGCTCGCCGACTGGGCAGCCCGCACCTACTACGACCGTCTCCTGGAGGCGGGCGTGACGCTCTGGCTCTTCCAGGGCGCCATGGTCCACGCCAAGACGATGACGGTGGACGGGCGGTGGACCACCGTGGGGACGGCGAACATCGACCGGTTGTCGATGACCGGCAACTTCGAGATCAACCTCGAGCTCTACGACGACGGCCTGGCTGCGCAGATGGAGCGGATCTTCGCCACCGACCTCGGCAACGCTCGCCAGCTCACGCGTGAGGAGTGGGACCGGCGTGGGCTCCTGCCGCGGGTGGGCGAGCGGCTGCTCCGGCCGCTGGGCCTGCTGCTGTAGTCAGGGCCGCACCTCGAGCACGTAGCACCACATCCGCGGGTGCGGCTCCCAGTCCCCGACGTAGTCGCGTGCAGGGTCCCGCACGAACCCCACCCGCTCGTAGAGGCGGTGCGGCGTTCGGGGTCCGTCGGTGGAGTCCACTGAGAGCACGAGGGCGGGGTACCCCTGCTCCTGCACCCACTCGACGGCGCCGCGCAGCAGCGCCTCCCCCACGCCGCGGCGCTGTACGGCGGGGTCGACGGCGAGCATGCGCACCTCCAGCTCGTCCCCTCGGGCGACCTGCGCGTACGGCCCGTCGGCGGCGGCGAGCGTGAGACTGCCGACCAGCTGCCGACCGGCGCGGGCCACCAGCACCACAGCCTCGGCCGCCCGCCGTTCGACGTCGCGCAGTTGGACGGCGTACCCGTCCTCCCCCTCCGCCATGCCCTCGGCGCGGTACGCGACCACGCCCAGCTCGCCCACGCGGACGAGCTCGTCGGGTCGGGCCGGGGTGATGCTGATGCTCGTCGTGGGGGGCACACCCGCATTATCGTCCCCGCCGCCGACGACCGGAAACCGGCCTGGGGGTGGCCGCGCACCGGTTCACCGGCGGGTTCGAGTTCGGCCAAGAGATCGGTGCGCGCCCGGACCCGGGGTCGCCCCGGCAGAGCTGCGCCGCCGCGTCCCGTGCCGCTCAGGCTCCGCCGCCCTCGGCCGGTTCGGCCGGTTCGGCGGGTTCGGCGGGTTCGGCGACGTCGGCCGGTTCGGCGGGTTCGGCGGGTTCGGCGACGTCGGCCGGTTCGGCGGGTTCGGCGGGTTCGGCGGGTTCGGCGACGGCGGCCGGCCCGCCCTCGAGCAGCGCGACGAACCCGGCCTCGTCGAGGATCGGGCGGCCCAGGTCGCGCGCCTTGGTCGCCTTGGTGCCGGCGTTCTCCCCGATGACGACGAAGTCGGTCTCCCGAGACACCCCCGCGGTGGCCCTGCCGCCGCGGGCGATGATGGCTTCCTTGGCGGAGTCGCGGGTGAAGCCCGCCAGCGACCCGGTGACGACCACCGTGACGCCCGTGAGCGTGCGGGGCACCGACTCGTCGCGCTCGTCGACCGTGCGGACCCCGGCGTCGCGCCAGCGGTCGAGGATCTCCTGGTGCCAGTCGACGCCGAACCACTCCACCAGCGCCTCGGCGATGATCGGGCCGACGCCGTCCACCGCGGCGAGCTCCACCGGCTGCGCCTGCCGGATGTCGTCGAGCGAGCCGTAGGCGACGGCGAGCGCGCGCGCGGCGGTCGGGCCGACGTGGCGGATGGACAGCGCCACGAGCACCCGCCACAACGGCTGTGCCTTCGCCTTGTCGAGCTCGGCGAGCATGCGCTCGAGGTTCTTGGACGGCCTGGTCGCCGCCTTGAGCGTGCCGTCGCGCTTGCGCTGCTCCTTCGTCCACAGGGCCCGGACCGCGCGCCAGTCGCCGGTCGGCTCACCCTTGACCACGACGGGCTGGTAGACGACGACGTCGCGCAGCGCCTCGGCGGTGAGGTCGAAGAGCGCGGCTTCGGTGGTGAGCACGGGCTGCTGCGGGAGCGGCACGCCGAGCGTGGCGAGCCGCTCGTCGTCGGGCACGGTCCCCTGCTCGGCCGGAGCGAGTCGGACGCGGCCGGTCTCGGTCTGGAGCATGTGGCCGGCGGCGAGCGCGGCCAACGCCTCGGCGCGCCGTGCGTCCGGGTCGGTCAGGGCCAGTGCGGCCTCGTCGCCGAGTGCCTCGACGTCCAGGGCGCCGCGGGAGGCCACGTGTGCGACGCGCTCGGTGAGCTGCGCGGGGCATGAGCGCGCATTGGGGCAGCGCAGGTCGACGTCCCCCTCCTTGGCGGGGGCCAGCGGCGTGCCGCAGGAGGGGCACCGTTCGGGCATGACGAACGCCCGCTCGGTGCCGTCGCGCAGCTCGACCACGGGGGCGACGATCTCGGGGATGACGTCCCCCGCCTTGCGCAGCACCACGACGTCCCCGATGCGCACGCCCTTGCGGGCCACCTCGTTGGCGTTGTGCAGCGTTGCCTGGGACACGGTCGACCCGGCGACGCGGACCGGCTCCATCACCCCGTACGGGGTGACCCGCCCGGTCCGGCCCACGTGCACGCGGATGTCGAGCAGGCGGGTGTTGACCTCCTCGGGCGGGTACTTGTAGGCGGTCGCCCAACGTGGTGCGCGCGAGGTGGCACCCATCTGGCGCTGCAGGGCGAGGTCGTCGACCTTGACGACGATGCCGTCGAGCTCGTGCACGACCGAGTGCCGGTGCTCGCCGTAGTAGGCGATCATCTCCTCCACATCCGCGACGGACTCGGCCACCCGGGTGTGGGCCGAGACCGGCACGCCCCAGGATCGGAGCTGGTCGTAGACGTGGGACTGCGCGGTCCACGACGCCGGCTGGGCGCGCCCGCCCCAGTCCACCGCACCGAACCCGTGGGCGATCATGTCCAGCCCACGCGACGCCGTCACGCGTGGGTCCTTCTGGCGCAGCGACCCGGCGGCCGTGTTGCGCGGGTTGGCGTACGGTGCGGCACCGGAGGCGACGAGGGCGGCGTTGAGCTCCTCGAAAGCGGCGACGGGGAAGAAGACCTCGCCGCGGATCTCGATGGAGGCCGGGTGGTCGGTGCCGTGCAGCCGCTGCGGGACGGCCGCGATCGTGGCGACGTTGCGCGTGACGTCCTCGCCCGTGCGTCCGTCCCCGCGCGTCGCGGCGCGGACCAGGCGGCCGTTCTCGTAGAGCAGGTTCACGGCGAGGCCGTCGATCTTCAGCTCGCACGTCATGGCGACGTCGGTGCGCCCGGCCGCGGTGTGCACGCGGCCCACCCACTCGCGCAGCTCCTCCAGGGAGAAGACGTCGTCGAGGCTCATCATCTGCTGGTGGTGCTGGACCGTGGCGAAGTCCGTGGAGAAGGTCCCACCGACCCGCTGGGTGGGCGACTCGGGCACGCGCAGGTCGGGGTGGGCGCGCTCGAGCTCCTCGAGGTCGCGCAGCCGGGCGTCGTACTCGGCGTCGGCGATGGTCGGCGCGTCCCGCACGTAGTAGGCGAACTGGGCCGCCTCGAGAGTCTCGACCAGCTCGGTCCAGCGCTGGCGAGCGGCGGCGTCCGCGGCGGCGGGAACGTCGGTGGCGGCGCCGTCGGGCACGACGGCGACGATCTCGTCGCCGTTCTCGGCCACGTCGTCGGCCGGGGTGGGAGGGTTCGCGGTCACGGCGACCATGATGACGCACCCAGGTGACACGCGCGGAACCGCTACCGGGGCAGCACCTTGTGCAGCAGGTCGGCGAGCGTCTGCCGCTCCGCGGGGCTGAGCGGGGCGAGGAACTCCGCGGCCTGGGCTGCCCGCGCGCGGTCGATCGCACCGCGCACCTCGATCCCCTCGGACGTGGGTTCGACGACGACGGCGCGGCGGTCCTGCGGGCTCGGCATGCGGCGGGCGAGCCCCTTCTCCTCCAGGGCGTCGACCACCTCGGTCGCCGAGCGCGGGGCGATGCGCAACGCCTGCGCGACGTCGGCGAGGCGAGGTGGCGGCTCGCTGGCGCAGACCACCCGCAGCGCCCGGGACTGGTGGGGAGAGAGGTCCCACGGTGCGATGGCCTCGGACCAGGCCCGGCGCAGCATGCGCGCCGCCTGCAGGATGAGATCCGTCGGCTCGCCGGTACCGTACGGGACGTGCCCGGGCCCCCCGTGCGGTCCGGGTCCGGCTCCATGCCCGGGCGTTCCCGTCCCGGCCGGCGGCCCTCCAGCGAACGCTTCCGTCCCGGCCGGAGGCCCTCCAGCGAGCGCTTCCGGCCCGGCGTACGTGGGATGGAGTGTCATGGCCGTCATCCTACCCGTGGACGCAACACCTCATTGTGAGGTAACCTCATCACATTGTCGCCCCGCAGCCGGGCGCGACGCTGCCGCCCGACGCGCGCAGCTCCCGACGTCCCCAGCCCGAGGAGGCGATGTCCATGGCTGACACGTTCGGTGGGCCCATGCCCAGCGGCCGGCGTGGTGGCGGCGGTGGCCGCGGCCCGGCCCGCAAGGACCCCGAGGACATCGCCCAGCTCGACGCGCACCCGGTGCGGCTGCGCCGGATCGGCGCGCTCTTCCGCCCGTACCGGGGGCGTCTGGGCCTCGTCGTCCTCATCATCGTCGCGGCCTCCGGGACCGGCCTGGCCACCCCGTTCCTGACCCGGCGCCTCATCGACGAGGCCATCCCCCACCAGGACGTCTCGCTCCTGGTCGTGCTCGTCGGCGCGATGCTCGCGATCACGGTCGTCACGGCCGCACTCGGCGTCGTCCAGACCTGGCTGTCCACGGCGGTCGGCCAGCAGGTCATGCACCACCTCCGCACCGACGTCTTCGCCCATCTCCAGCGGCAGTCGGTCGACTTCTTCACCCGCACCCGCGGCGGCGAGGTCCAGTCGCGCCTGACCAACGACATCGGCGCGATGCAGTCGGTCGTCACGACGGCGGCGACGTCGATCGCCTCGAACCTCACCACCGCCGTCGGCACCGCCGTGGCGATGGCGGTGCTGAGCTGGCACCTCGCGCTGCTCTCCGTCGTCGTGGTGCCGCCGGCGGTCTGGCTCACGCGCAAGGTTGCGCTGATGCGCCGGGATGTCACCGCGAAACGGCAACGCGCCATGGCGGACCTGCACGGTCAGGTCGAGGAGTCGCTCTCCATCAGCGGGGTGCTGCTGGCCAAGACCATGGGCGCCTCGACCGCGCTCTCGGGCCGCTTCGCCGACAGCTCCGCCCATCTGCTCGACCTGGAGGTCCGGTCCCAGCTCGCCGGCCGCTGGCGGATGGCGACGATGCAGGTGATCTTCGCGGCACTGCCGGCGCTGATCTACCTGGTGGCGGGCCTGCCGGCGACGGGTGGCGGGATGACGATCGGGACGATCGTGGCCTTCACCGCCCTGCAGTCCGCGCTCTTCCGCCCGCTCATGGGCCTGCTCGACGTCGGGGTCCAGGTGACCAGCTCGCTGGCGTTGTTCAGCCGTATCTTCGAGTACCTCGACCTGGAGGTGGAGATCGACGACCCGGCCACCCCGGTCGAGGTGGACCCGCGGCGTGTACGCGGCACGCTCACCCTGGAGCTGGTCGGCCACACCTACCGCGGCGGCGCCCGCCCGGCCCTGACCGGCGTCGACCTGACGGTGCCGGCCGGTTCGTCCCTCGCCCTCGTCGGGGCCACCGGCTCGGGGAAGTCCACCCTCGCGTCGCTGGTGGCGCGCCTGCACGACCCGACCGAGGGCCGCATCCTCATCGACGGCGTCGACCTGCGGGACATGCGGCTGGCCACGGTCGCCGAGATCGTCGGCGTGGTCACCCAGGAGACCTACCTGCTGCACACCACGATCCGGGAGAACCTGCGCTACGCGCGCCCGGATGCGACCGACCCGCAGATCGAGGAGGCCGCTCGCGCCGCGCAGGTCCACGACCTCATCGTCTCGCTGCCGCACGGCTACGACACGCTCGTCGGTGCCCGCGGCCACCGGTTCTCCGGCGGGGAGAAGCAGCGGATCGCCATCGCTCGGACCCTGCTGCGCGACCCGCGGGTGCTCGTGCTGGACGAGGCGACCTCCGCGCTCGACACCCGCACCGAGCGCGACGTCCAGGCCGCGCTGGACATCCTCAGCACCGGACGCACGACCGTGACCATCGCGCACCGGCTCTCCACCGTTCGCGGCGCCGATCTCATCGCCGTGCTGGACCACGGGCGCGTCGTCGAGACCGGCGACCACGACTCCCTGGTCGCGGCCGGCGGGCGCTACGCCGCACTGGTCGCGGCCGACGGCGTCGCGCGGGCGATCCGGACGGGTGCGGTGCCGGTGGGCATGCTGACGGCCTGACACCGACGGTGGGGCCCATATCGGCGGCGGGTGTCCGCTGTCGGCGGGCGGTGGCAGGCTGGTCGCATGTGCGGTCGCTACGCCTCCTTCCGTCAGGCCCAGGACCTGGCCGACATCTTCGACGTCTCGGTCGTCACCGAGGACGCCGCCGACGTCGAGCCCTCCTGGAACGTGGCCCCCACCGCCCGGGTGCGGGTGATCCTCGAACGCACCGATGGGCCCGCCGGTGGACAGTCCACCCACGCCACAGCCTCCGACGCCGCGCCCGCCGACGCCGCGCCCGAGTCCCCGCACCGGGAGATGCACGTCGCCAGGTGGGGCCTGCTGCCGCACTGGGCCAAGCATCGCTCCACCGGCGCG
>NZ_JBTSDU010000086.1:0-13655 GCF_054605595.1 Georgenia sp.
ATCCGCATCGTGGTGGACTTCCCCGCACCGTTCGGCCCCAGGAACCCCGTCACCGTGCCCGGCGCGATCGTGAAACTGATGCCGTCCACAGCAGTCTTGCTGCCATAACGCTTGGTGAGGTTCTCCGCCTCGATCATCTGGCTGGCCCTTCCGTGGTGCCCCGACGTTGATGCCCTGACGTTCGTGTCCGCACCACCGTAGATCGGCCTCCGACCGCGAACCACCGGCCACGGGGGGAGACCGGACGTCACCGGTGCTCCGCCGCGATGGCGAGGCCCTCATCCTGAGGGATGAGAACCGGACAGGTCGCCACCGGCCCGGGAACCCGGACGGCACCCCTCCCGTTGGAGTGGAGGAAGCTCGTCGCCCGGATCGTCATCGCCGCACCGTACGATGGGCAGTGGCCAGCGACACCGGCCCGGGCCCGGCACGCGGGTCCAGGCGCCGCGACCAGGAGGCACAGTGAGCAACCCCGTCTTCGAGAAGAGTCCCTACTTCGGCACGAAAGCGCAGCGGACCCCGAAGGGGTACCCCGCCTACCCCGGGTACACCCCCGGTGGTTCCACCACGCAGCGCCAGCCGTACGCACCGGGGCAGCCGTACGCACCCCAGGGCGAGGGCCTCGCCGACCTCGAGGCCGCCTACCGCGGCCCGACCGCGGCGCCCGCCGACACCGGCCGGATGACCTACGACGACGTCATCGTCAAGACGTCGCTCGTGCTCGGGGTCATCGTCCTGGCCGCCGCGTTCAACTGGGTCGTGATGAACGCCGACATGACGTTGACGATCGGTGGCGCGCTCGTCGGCCTCGTCCTCGGCCTCGTCAACGCCTTCAAGCGTGAGCCCAGCCCGGCGCTGATCCTCGCCTATGCCGCGGCCGAGGGCCTGTTCCTCGGTGGCATCTCCGCCATCTTCAGCGCGCAGTGGGAGGGCATCGTCCTGCAGGCGGTGCTCGGCACGGTCTCGACGTTCGCGGCGGCGCTGTTCCTGTTCTCCTCCGGTAAGGTGCGCGTCACGCCGAAGCTCCAGCGGGTCGCACTGGTCGCGCTCGTCGGCTACATGCTCTTCTCGGTGGTCAACCTCGTCCTCATGTGGACGGGCGTCGTCACCGACCCGTGGGGCATGCGCAGCGGCATCCTCGGGGTGGCGCTGGGCATCTTCGCCGTCGGCCTCGCCGCGTTCTTCCTCATCATGGACTTCGACGCCATCAAGAAGGGCGTCGAGCGGGGTGTGCCCGGCCGCTTCGCGTGGACCGCCGCGTTCGGCCTCGCCGTGACGCTGGTGTGGCTCTACATCGAGTTCCTGCGCCTGATCGCCATCCTGCGCGGAGACAGTTGACGCCCTGACGGTTTCAGCACCGACGACCGAGGCCCTGACGGCCGCCGCACGGGGGACGTCAGGGCCTCGGCGTCGTCAGCGCCTCGCTGGGCTCACTCGGGGCCAGGTTCGACGTCGACGCCGACGCTCACTCGACGCCGACGACGTCCACGACGAAGACGAGCGTGTCCGAGCCCTTGATACCCGCCTGCGGGACACCCGCGGGGCCGTAGCCGTGCTCCGGCGGGACCGAGAGCAGCACGCGCGAGCCGAGCCGCTGTCCCACGAGGCCCTCGTCCCAGCCACCGATGACGACACCCATCCCGATCGGGAAGGAGATCGTGGCGCCGCGGTCGTAGGAGTTGTCGAAGACGTGCCCGCCCCAGGTCTGGCCCAGATAGTTCACGACGACGGTCTCGCCGGCCCGGACGGTGTCGCCGGCACCGGGCACGAGCACATGGACCTGCAGACCCTCCGGGGCGTCGATGGTGGGGAAGGCCAGCTCCGGCTTGTCGCCGAAGCCGCCACTGGCGGTGGGGAGCGCGCTCATTCGTGTCCTCTCGGTCGGTGCCCGACGGCGCCGGGCCCCGACCAGGGTACGTGCGCGGGCGGGGGGCCGCTCGGGCGACGTCCTGGGCACGTGCGTCGTTCGGGACACGTGCGGCGCTCAGCACGCGCGAGCCGCTCCGGCGCCGGCGAGGACATCGGCGTCGCTCAGGACGTGGCGGGCGGCGCCACGTCGAGCTGTGCGGGCAGCTGGTCCTGGCGCACCAGACCGACGGGGCACGTCAGCCCGTTGGGGCCGTGGTTGCAGTAGCCGCCAGGGTTCTTGTGCAGGTACTGCTGGTGGTAGTCCTCGGCCGCGTAGAAGGAGCCGTCGAAGGACAGCAGCTCGGTCGCGATGGCGCCGTGCCCATGCTCGGTCAGCACCCGCTGGAACGCGTCCCGCGTGGCACGTGCCGCTGCCTCCTGGCCCGGGGTGGTCCAGTAGATCCCCGATCGGTACTGGGTGCCGACGTCGTTGCCCTGCCGGTTCGGCGTGGTCGGGTCGTGGTTCTCCCAGAACTCCTTCAGCAGCAGCTCGGGCGAGGTCCGCGCGGGGTCGTACACCACCCGAACGGCCTCCGTGTGCCCGGTCCGACCGGTGCACACCTCCGCATAGGTGGGATAGGGCGTGAAACCCCCCAGGTAGCCGGCCGCCGTCGAGACGACGCCGGGCCGGCGCCAGAAGATCCGTTCGGCACCCCAGAAGCAGCCCATCGCCACGTACATCACCTCGGTGCCGGGCCACGGGCCCTCCAGCGGGGAGCGGAGCACCTCGTGGGTGGGCGGCACCTCGAACACCGGGGAGGTGCGCCCGGGCAGCGCCTCGTCCGCCGTCACCAGCCGGGTCCGTCGAGCGGCAGACATCGCGCATCCTTTCGGGAGTCGTACACAGTGCCCAACACCGCAGGGCGACAAGTTCTTCCGGCGCGCGCCGCCACGGAGGCGGCGCCGGGCAACGCCTACGCTGACGGTTGACCGTCGACGTGATGGAAGAGGACATGACAGCACCCAGCGCCCCCCGCGAACCGGCGGACCTGCCGCGCACCGATCCGGCCGAGGTGGTCCCGTGGTCGCTGCGCGCGGCCGCCGCCTGGTCCTGGCGGGCGCTCGTGGTCGCCGCGGTCGCGGTGGGGGTCGGCTACCTGGCGATCACGCTCAAGACGATCGTCGTGGCGTTCCTCGCCGCCATCCTGCTGGCCGTGCTCCTCGAACCCGTCACCAGCTGGATGCGCCGCCGCCTGCGCTTCCCGCGCGCCCTGGCGTCGATCACCGCACTCGTCGGCACGCTGGTCGTCGTCGGCGGCCTCCTCACCCTCGCCGGCAGCTCCATCTACCGCGGGTTCGGGCAGCTGGTCGGCAAGGCTGTCGAAGGGTTCAACAAGCTCGTCAGCTGGCTCGCGGAGGGGCCCCTCGGCATCGACCGGTCGCAGCTCGACGCCTGGCTGGGCCAGGTCTTCGGCCAGATCCAGGACAACTCCGGCGTCCTGGTCAGCGGCGTCCTGAACGCCACCGGCTCGGTCACGTCCGTGGTCACCGGAGCCGTCATCGCCATCTTCTGCCTCTTCTTCCTCCTCAAAGAGGGCCGGCAGATCTGGCGGTGGTTCGTGCGCCTGGCGCCGCGCAGCGGCCGGGACAGGATCAACGAGGCGGGCATCCGGGCGTGGGCGACCATGGGCGGCTACGTGCGGACGCAGATCCTCGTGGCCTTCGTCGATGCCGTCGGCATCTCGGTCGGCGCCGCGATCCTCGGGATCCCGCTCGCCCTGCCGATCGGCGTGCTGGTGTTCCTCGGTGCCTTCATCCCGATCGTGGGTGCGCTGCTGTCGGGCACCGTCGCCGTGCTGGTGGCGCTCGTGGACCAGGGACTCGGCACCGCGGTGATCATGCTGATCATCGTGCTCGCCGTCCAGCAGATCGAGGGCAACCTGCTGCAGCCGTGGCTGCAGGGCAACGCGCTGTCGCTGCACCCGATCGCGATCCTCCTGGCCGTCACGGCGGGTACCGGGATCGCCGGCATCCTCGGGGCGCTGCTCGCCGTGCCGATCGTGGCGGTGATCAACACCGTGCTGCTGTACCTGCACGGGCACGACAAGTACCCCAAGCTCGCCACCGACGTCACCCGAGCGGGCGGCCCGCCCGGTACGCTCGACGACGCCATCGAGGACGACTTCGCCCACATCGCCGCGGACGGCTCGGGCGAGGAGGAGGGGGTGGGCCCCGCATGAGCGCCGCCGCAGGTCTCGACCTCGCCGCGTTCCGGGAGGCTGCGCGCATCATCGAGCACGTCGCCACCCGAACCCCGGTCGAGCACTCCACCACCCTCAGCGAGCTCGCGGGCACACCGGTGTGGCTGAAGGCCGAGAACCTCCAGCGCACCGGTTCGTTCAAGGTCCGCGGCGCCTACGTGCGGATGTCCCGGCTGACGGAGTCCGAGCGGGCCCGCGGTGTCGTCGCGGCCTCCGCCGGCAACCACGCGCAGGGCGTGGCGCTGGCGGCCCGTGAGCTCGGGGTCTCGGCCAAGATCTTCATGCCGGTCGACGCGGCACTGCCGAAGGTCGCCGCGACTCGGCAGTACGGCGCGGAGGTCGTGCTCGTGGGGGACGACCTCACCGGCGCCCTGGCCGCCTGCACCGAGGAGGTGGCGCGCTCCGGGCGGGTCCTCATCCATCCCTACGACCATGTCGACATCGTCCTCGGCCAGGGCACGATCGGGCTGGAGATCCTCGAGCAGGTTCCGGACGTGCGCACCGTGGTCGTCCCGACCGGTGGTGGTGGGCTGCTCGCGGGCGTCGCGGCCGCCGTCCACGCCGTCGACCCGTCGATCGCCGTCGTCGGGGTCCAGGCCGCCGCTGCCGCCGCGTACCCGGAGTCGCTGCGGCAGGGCCGGCCGGTGCTGCGCACGGACCTGCACACGATGGCCGACGGCATCGCCGTCGCCCTGCCGGGCCAGGTGCCCTTCGGGGTGGTGGCCGAGCAGGTCGTCGACGTCCTGACGGTCACCGAGGAGAGCCTCTCGCGGGCGGTCGTGCACCTGGTCGAGCGCGCCAAGCTCGTGGTCGAGCCCTCCGGGGCGGCCGGGGTGGCGGCCCTGCTCGCCGACCCGGGCGCCTTCGAGGGGCCGGTGGTCATGGTGCTCTCCGGCGGGAACGTCGACCCGCTCGTGCTGCTGCGCATCATCCGGCACGGTCTCGCGGCGGCCGGGCGCTACCTGCAGCTGCGGGTCCTCGTGAAGGACGCGCCCGGCAGCCTCGCGGACCTGCTGCGCCTGTTGGCGCGCAGCGGCGCCAACGTGGTGAGCATCGAGCACAGCCGCACCACGGGCGGCCTCGCCGTGGACGAGGTCGAGATCTCCGTCGAACTCGAGGCCAAGGGGCCGGAGCACTGCACCGCCGTGCTGCAGACCCTCCGGCGGGAGGGGTACCCGATCCGGTCCCAGTAGGGGACGGCAGAGGCGGTCGTCCCGATGGACGACCGCCTCGTGGCACTCGGGCCCGTTCGTGCCGGTCTCAGCCCCGGTAGGGCTTGACCTCGCCGATCTTGACCTCGATGGTGGACCCGTTGGGGGCCACGTAGGAAGTGGTGTCACCCGACTTCTTGCCGACGAGCGCCGCACCGAGCGGCGAGCTCTCGGAGTAGACGTCGATCTTCAGGCCCGGCGCGGCCTCTCGGGAGCCGAGCAGGAAGATGCGGTCCCGGCCGGCGACGGTGGCGTTCACGACCATGCCGGACTCCACGATGCCGTCGTCCGGCGGCGCCTCGCCCACCTGGGCGTCGCGCAGCAGCGCCGTGAGCTGGTTGATGCGCGCCTCCTGCTTGGCCTGCTCCTCACGGGCGGCGTGGTAACCGCCGTTCTCCTTGAGGTCCCCCTCCTGACGGGCAGCGTCGATCTTCTCGGCGATCTCGCTGCGCCCCGCGGACTTCAGGTGCTCGAGCTCAGCCGTCAGACGGTTGTACGCGTCCTGGGTGAGCCAGGTGGTCGTCTGGGTCACGGCTCCTCCTCCACATACGGTTGTGCCCCGGACGCAAGCGGCCGAGGCGACGGGGAATCGGTTGGATCACCGCCGGGCGCTCGCACCGCGTGCGCCGCTCCGGGCGGCGTGTCAAAGCACCAGTGTAGCAAGGCGGACGGCCACGTCCGCCTTTTCGTGCGGCCCTGCCGCAGCGGACGACCTGGCTCGGCGTCGGGAACGGCTCAGCCGGACCCGACGATCTCGCACGAGCTCACGCTGCCCGTCGTCGCCGGTTCGGAGGTGGTGACCACCGCCTCGTGCGACGTCGTCCGGGCGTCGACCGGGCCGACGACGACCACCCGGAACCCCACCTCCGTGAAGCTCTCGTTGAGGGCGATGAGGGAGCAGCGCACCGTGGTCCCGGGGTCGGTGATGATGTTGAACCGGACCGTGGTCCGGGTGGGGCCGTCGACGGTGAAGCCCAGGTCCTGGGAGCTCACGGACGGTCGACTCAGGCCCACGGCCTGCACCAGCACCGCGGCGGCGATCAGCACCGTGGCGAGGACGGCGGTCACCACCAGCCGGCGTCGGCGGGTCTGCGGCGCAGGAGGCTGTCCGTAGCGGGCGGCCATGATCGCAGGGTCGACGCCGCCCGGGGGCGGGACATCAGGTGAGGCGGGCACGGCGCCGTCCTTCCGGGAGCCTCGGCCGGGTCGCGTTCTCGCCAACCGGCAGCGGATGAGAGACCATTGTCCCTGGCAATCTACGCGCGAGGTCACCGCGACCCGGACAGCGCCGTGACCTGGAGGAGTCCCTTGAACGATCACGAACTGCGGCTGATGGCCGTGCACGCCCACCCCGACGACGAGTCGAGCAAGGGCGCGGCGACCATGGCACGGTACGCGGCCGAGAGCGGCCCGGTGCGGGTGATCACATGTACGGGCGGGGAACGCGGGGACATCCTCAACCCGAGCCTCGAGGGGCGGGCGGAGATCCTGCGCGACATGCCCGGCCACCGACGCCGCGAGATGGCGGCCGCGGCCGAGGCGCTCGGGGTAGAGCAGGTCTGGCTCGGGTTCGTGGACTCCGGGCTCCCCGAGGGGGACCCGCTGCCCCCGCTGCCGCCGGGATGCTTCGCGCTCGAGCCGCTCGAGGTCCCGACGGCGGCGCTGGTGCGTCAGATCCGTGAGTTCCGTCCGCACGTGATGACTTGCTACAACGAGCAGGGCGGCTACCCCCACCCCGACCACGTCATGAGCCACCGGGTGGCCGTGGCCGCCTTCGAGGCCGCGGCGGACCCGGACGCCTTCCCCGACGCCGGCGAGCCGTGGGCCGTGC
This sequence comes from Georgenia sp., assembly GCF_054605595.1. Classification (NCBI taxonomy): domain Bacteria; kingdom Bacillati; phylum Actinomycetota; class Actinomycetes; order Allobogoriellales; family Allobogoriellaceae; genus Georgenia; species Georgenia sp. Next base: position 7,152 of record NZ_JBTSDU010000086.1, read on the forward strand.
AGAAGCTCTACTACGACGTCTCCTTCTCCCGATCGCGCATCGAGGCCCTCGACGGCGGCATGCGGGCCCGCGGCCTCGTCTCGCCGTTCGAGGGGTGGCTGGAGAACCGCCGTGACCGGTCGGAGCGGCACGCGACGGCGCTGGTGGAGTGCGCCTCGTACTTCCCGCACCGCGACGACGCATTGCGTGCGCACGCCACCCAGATCGACCCGGAGGGGTTCTTCTTCCACATGCCTCGCGACATCGAGGCCGAGGTGTGGCCCTACGAGGAGTTCGAGCTCGCACGCACCCGGGTGCCGGTCGCCGGTGGGATGGAGACCGACCTGTTCGCCGGCGTCGACCCGGCCGGCATCGCGATCCCGGTGGACGGGTTCGGCTCCGACGTCCGGACGGACCGTTCCGCGGGTGGCAAGGTGGGGACATGACGTCCCTGCTGCTCCTGGCGACCACGCCCGCCCCCGACCCGGTCGAGATGGAGATCTGGGAGGTCACGCCCGGCATCGAGGGCTTCGTCTGGGGCTTCTTCCTGCTCGCGGTGATCGCCATCCCGCTGTTCTTCTCGATGACGAAGCACATGCGGCGCGTGGACCACAACGAGCGCCTGCGGCAGCGCGCCGAGGCGGAGGCGACCGCGACCGGCGAGGTGCACGCGACAGCGACCGGCGAGACGGACGCGATGCGGCCGGACGCCGAGGTGAACGCCGCCGATCCGCGGGTCGCACAGTCGCGGGTCGTGCAGTCACGGGTCGTGCACCCACCGGTCGAGGCAGGGGCGGCGGCCGGGGAGGGTGACGGCGGGGCGGCGTCGAGCCGGAGCGACGGCACGTCGCCGCCGCCTGTGGGTGACTGAGCCCTACCCCTTCTTCCTGTCCTTCTTGCGGTCGTCTCTCTTGCCGTTGCCGTTGCCCTTCTTGTCCTTCTTGTGGTCGCCCCCGCCCTCGACGTCCGCCTTGTTCGCCCGGCCGTCGCCCGCGGTGTTCGCCGCGGCGCCGGCGGATGTGTCGGAGCCGTCCGGGAGCTCGTCCGCGTCGGCCTCCCGGACCTTCTCCACGAACGTGGCCTCGGCCTCGCGGAACTCCTCGACGAGCTCGGCGGTCCGGTCGGCGGCCTCGGCGAGCGCCTCGGGGTCCATGGTCGCGGCAAGGCGCCGCTTCTGGGCGTCCACCCGCCACCGCGGCCGGGGCCACGAGAGGTCGAGGTCGACGAGGGCCTGCGTGAGCAGCTCGGTGACGGCCAAGCGGGCGTACCACTTCTTGTCCGCCGGGATCACGTGCCACGGTGCGAGCGCGGTGGACGTCTTCGCGAAGACGTCCGCATAGGCCTCCTGGTAGGCGTCCCACCGGGCGCGGGTGTCGACGTCGCCCGGGTTGAACTTCCAGTGCTTGTCGGGGCGGTCCAGGCGCTCCATGAGGCGCAGGCCCTGCTCCTGCTTCGAGACCATGAGCGCCACCTTGACGATGGTGGTGCCGGCGGCGACGATCTGGCGCTCGAACCGATTGATCTCGGCGTACCGGCGGGACCACACCGGCTCCTCGACGAGCTCGTCCACCCTGGCCACGAGCACGTCCTCGTAGTGCGAGCGGTCGAAGACGCCGATCAGCCCCGGCCTGGGCAGCGCGCGACGGACGCGCCACAGGTAGTGGTGGCGCCGCTCCCGCGGTGTCGGGACCCCGAACGCACGGAGCGCCACGCCCTGGGGGTCGACCATGCCGATGACGTGGCGCACGATCCCGCCCTTGCCCGCCGTGTCGAGCCCCTGGACGACGAGCAGCACCGAGGGCGCCTTCCCGGCCCGGCCCTGCGCGAACAGGCGCTCCTGCAGCTCCGAGAGGAGCCTGCCGCGCTCGGCCATGAAGGACTTCGCGTCGTCCCGGCCCCCGTCCCACCCGGGGGTTCCTGCGCGGTCGAGGAGGTCGAGGTCGAGGTCCGGGCCCGCCCGCAGCGCTGCGGCCGCGGGCGTCGTCCATCCCGGGGTGGAGTCGTCAGATCGCGTGTTGCCCACGCCGGATCGTATCGTCGGGACGGCCCGCGCCGCCGGTCACGGTCAGAACCGGGCCAGGGTGACCGCGACGGCCGCGAAGGTGCAGCCGTAGCCGATGACGGTCCCCACGTGGAAGATCTCGTGGAAGCCGAACCAGCGCGGGCTCGGGTTGGGCCGCTTCATCGCATAGACCAGTGCGCCCAGGGTGTACGCGAGCCCACTGATCGCGACCAGCCACACGACGGCGGGCCCCCCCGTCGTCCAGAACCGTGGCAGGAAGCCGACCGCCACCCAGCCCAGTGCGAGGTAGATCGGCACGTAGACCCAGCGTGGGGCCGAGAGCCAGAGCATCCGGGCGGCGATGCCCAACGCGGCGCCGGCCCAGACGATGACCAGCAGCAGACGCGCCGTCGCGGCGTCGAGCAGCAGCACCGCGAGCGGGGTGTAGGTGCCGGCGATGAGCAGGAAGATGTTGGCGTGGTCGAGGCGCCGCAGCACCGCGGTCGCCCGCGGCGACCAGGTGCCGCGGTGGTACACGGCGGAGCAGCCGAAGAGCACCACCGAGGAGGCCGCGAACACCGCCGTGGTGATCTTTCCCGGCGTCGTCGGCGCGAGGACGACCAGCACGATACCGGCGACCAGGGCCACGGGGGCCGTGACGGAGTGCAGCCAGCCGCGCAGGCGGGGCTTCACGACGGCGGCGATACCGCTCTCCGGGCGGGCGGCGTCACCGGTGTCCGCGAGGCCCGGTTGGTGAGTCATGTCGGATCTCCTGGTGCTCGTGACGGGTCGACGGCCGGGATCGGGTCCCGCACAACCTACGGTAGCGTAGGTTCGCCGTCGGCCGCGCCCGGGAACGCCGGCCACGCCGTCGGGTCCCGCGGGAGCGGTAACCTCGCACCAGGTTCTCGAGGGTCGGACGGCTCCCCGCGGACGACGAGGCGGCGGGTCCGCGCGGACCGGAAGGAGTGTCGAGCGGCAGATGCGGGTCCCGGACGTGCTGTACCACCTGTACGAGGGGCGCCTGGTCCGGAGCCTGACGAAGGCGACCGTGCCGCGCCACGTCGGGGTGATCCTCGACGGGAACCGCCGCTGGGCGAAGGCGCTCGGCACCCCTGCCTCGCACGGGCACCGCCACGGTGCGCTGAAGATCACCGAGCTCCTGCAGTGGTCGGAAGAGGCCGGCGTCGAGATCGTCACGCTGTGGATGCTCTCCACGGACAACCTCGAGCGGGATCCGGTGGAGGTCGCCCAGCTCCTGGAGATCATCGCCGCCGCGGTCGACACCCTGGCCGACTCCGGCCGGCGGCTGCGCGTCGTCGGCTCGCTGGACCTGCTCCCGGTGGAGGTCGCCGAGCGGTTGCGCAACGCCGAGGCGCGGACCGAGGACGGCGTCGGCGTGCAGGTGAACGTGGCGGTCGGCTACGGCGGCCGGCACGAGATCACCGACGCCGTGCGCTCGCTCCTGCGCGAGCGCGCGCTCGCGGGCCAGACGCTCGAGGACGTCGCCGGGGAGATCGGCATCGACGACATCACCGACCACCTCTACACCCGGGGCCAGCCCGATCCCGACCTGGTCATCCGTACCTCCGGCGAGCAGCGTCTCGGAGGCTTCCTGCTGTGGCAGTCGGTCCACTCCGAGTACTACTTCTGCGAGGTCTACTGGCCGGACTTCCGCCGGGTGGACTTCCTGCGTGCGTTGCGCTCGTACGGCCAGCGGGAGCGTCGCCTCGGCCGCTGAACCACCGGCGCCGCGGTCCCGGGCCACGGCTCCGGTGTCGCTGGGGCAGCGGCATGTGACGGGCACATGAACACCTGGTGTCGGTCCACCACCGGGGCGTGTCGGGCCGACTTCTGCCTCGATTGTCCGTAGCGTGAAGCGTGACGGACGGCACACCAGCCGTCCTCCGGGAGGTCAGCCCATGCAGCAGCCAGCTGCGGACGGGAGGGGCCGCCGGTCCTTCCTGGGCCGGCCCACCGCCCCCACCGCCGCGAGGTCGCACGCGCACCACCGCGTGACACCGCAGGCCAGCTGAGCTCGGCGCCTCGGCGCCGGAGGGAGTTCCCGTGAGCCGCACCCGCACCACCAGCGCCCCGACCGACGCCGCCCTCGCCGGTGAGCCCGCCATCCCCGTCGCCCCCGGCGACGACATCGCACCCGGCGACGACGCGGCGACCGGCGCCGCCGTCGCCGCGGAGCTCGGGGTGGCCGAACCCATCGGGACGGCCCTGCGCACCTACGTGCTCGACACCTCCGTGCTCCTCTCCGACCCACGCGCCATCCTGCACTTCGCCGAGCACGACGTCGTCCTGCCCGTCGTGGTCGTCACCGAGCTCGAGGCCAAGCGCCACCACCCCGAGCTCGGCTACTTCGCACGGTCCGCGCTGCGCCAGCTCGACGAGCTACGCATCAAGCACGGCCGACTCGACGCCGCCGTCCCGGTCGGCGACGACGGCGGCACGGTCCGGGTCGAGCTCAACCACTCCTCCGACCAGGTCCTGCCCTCCGGGCTGCGCCTGGGCGACAACGACACCCGGATCCTGTCGGTGGCCGCCAACCTGGCCGCCGAGGGCAACGACGTCACCGTCGTCTCCAAGGACCTGCCGATGCGCGTCAAGGCCTCCGCCGTCGGTCTCCACGCCGAGGAGTACCGCTTCCAGCAGGTGCTGGACACCGGCTACTCCGGCATGGCGACGGCGGAGCTCACGGAGTCCGAGATGGCGCAGTTGTGGGGGGAGGACCAGGTCGTGGTCGAGGATCTCGCCACCCCGGGCGACCTCGCGGACGTGCCGACCCACACGGGCGTCGTCCTGCACTCCCCGCGCGGCTCCGCGCTGGGCCGGATCGGCACGGACCGCATGCTGCACCTGGTGCGTGGGGACCGGGAGGTCTTCGGGGTGCGGGGCCGCAGCGCCGAGCAGCGCATCGCCATCGACCACCTGCTCAACCCCGAGCTCGGCATCGTCTCGCTCGGCGGGCGCGCCGGTACCGGCAAGTCGGCGCTGGCGCTGTGCGCCGGCATCGAGGCCGTCATGGAGCGCCACGAGCACCGCAAGGTGGTCGTGTTCCGGCCGCTGTACGCCGTCGGCGGGCAGGAGCTCGGCTACCTGCCGGGCGACCAGGCCGAGAAGATGAACCCCTGGGCCGAGGCCGTGTTCGACACCCTCGGGGCCGTGGTGGCCCCCGAGGTGGTCGACGAGGTCATGGCCCGGGGCCTGCTCGAGGTCCTGCCGCTGACGCACATCCGGGGCCGGTCGCTCCACGACGCCTTCGTGATCGTCGACGAGGCACAGTCGCTCGAGCGCAACGTGCTCCTCACGGTGCTCTCCCGCATCGGGCAGAACTCCCGGGTGGTGCTCACGCACGACGTCGCGCAGCGCGACAACCTGCGGGTCGGGCGCCACGACGGCATCGCGGCCGTGGTCGAGGCCCTCAAGGGCAAGGACCTCTTCGCACACGTCACGCTGACACGGTCCGAGCGCTCCGCCGTCTCGGCGCTGGTGACCGAGCTGCTCGAAGGCATCGACATCTGAGGACGCCCCCCGCCACGCCGCCACGACGTCCCCACCACGCTGCCGCGACGTCGAACAGGTCCTAAAGTGCCGATTTCGCGATAAATCGGCACTTTAGGACCTGTTCGACGCGGGCGGTGGGGTCGACGCGGGCGGTGGGGTCGGCGCAGGCGGTGGGGCTGGTTGGGCGGTCAGTCGATGTCGCCGATGTGGTCGACCAGGTGGGCCCGACCGTCGGCCAGCGTGTACTCCAGCCCGACGACGGCGCAGCGGCCCTCGGCGACCGCGCGGGCCAGCGCGCCGGAATAGTCACGCAGCATCTGCACGGTGGCGCGCACGTGCTCGCGGCGCAGCTCGTCGTCGTCGGGCAGCTCCAGCTGTCGGGAACCGGTGGGGGAGGCCTCCTTGGAGGAGCCGGACCTGGGGGAGTCGGACTTGGAGGAGCTCGACTTGGAGGAGCCGGGCGGGGCGCCGACGAGGTCCGCACGCGTGAGCAGCGAAGGGATCACCCGGTCCGCGATCGCCCGGACGAACCCGCTCGGCATCTTGCCGGTGAGCAGTGCCTCGGTGGCGGCCCCCACGGCGCCGCAGTGGTCGTGCCCGAGCACCACCACGAGGGGTGCGTCGAGGAGCTCGACGCCGTACTCGATGGAACCGATGACGGTGGTGTCGAGCACGTGGCCCGCGGTACGGACCACGAAGAGGTCGCCCAGGCCCTGGTCGAAGATGATCTCGGCGGCCACCCGGGAGTCCGAGCAGCCGAACAGCACGGCGTACGGGTGCTGGTCGGTGGCGAGCTCGGCGCGCCGGCCCGCGCCCTGGGACGGGTGCTCCATCCGGTCCTCGACGAAGCGGGTGTTGCCGGCCTGGAGGCGCTGCCAGGCCTCGGCGGGGGTCAGGGTGTGCGGGGCGGGCGGGGAGCCGGTCATCGTGCCATTGTGCACGCTGCGCCGGGCGCCGGCGTCAGAGCGTCAGCTCGGCGCGGGTGGGCGGGTTCGCCCCGGCCCGTG
>NZ_JBTSDU010000087.1:0-13611 GCF_054605595.1 Georgenia sp.
GACGCTCTTCCGATCTCCACCCACGCCACAGCCTCCGACGCCGCGCCCGCCGACGCCGCGCCCGAGTCCCCGCACCGGGAGATGCACGTCGCCAGGTGGGGCCTGCTGCCGCACTGGGCCAAGCATCGCTCCACCGGCGCGAAGATGATCAACGCCCGGGTGGAGACGGTCGCCGCGAAGTTCGCCGTCCCGCTGCGCACCAGGCGGTGCCTGGTGCCCGCCGACGGGTACTTCGAGTGGCAGCGGCAGGGGGCGGAGGCGCCGAAACGGCCCTTCTTCATCCACGCGGCCGACTCCGCGCCCCTCGGGCTGGCCGGCCTGTACTCCTGGTGGCGCAACCCCGCCGCCCGGGGCGAGCCGGCACCGTGGCTGCTGACCTGCACCATCCTCACCACCGCGGCCGCGGGGCCGATGACCGAGCTGCACGAGCGCGTCCCGGTCGTCCTCGCTCCCGAGACGGTCGGCCCATGGCTCGACCGCTCGGTCACCGGCGCCGCCGAGGCACTCGCGCTGCTCGGCGCACCCGCCCCGCCCCTCGCCTGGCACGAGGTGAGCACGCAGGTCAACGCGGTGCGCAACAACTCCCCCGCGCTCGTCGAACCGGTGGGTTGACCGGCGCCACCGCGCCCTTCGGGGTCGTTGACCGGCGCCATCGTGCCGCTGGGCTAGAGGACGGCCTGGAGGAACTCCTGGGTGCGCTGCTCACGGGGATCGGAGAACATCACCTCGGGAGAGGCCTCCTCGAGGATCCGGCCGCCGTCGAACATCAGCACCCGGTTCGAGACCTCGGCCGCGAACTGCATCTCGTGGGTGACGATCAGCATCGTGATGTCCGTGCTGCGCGCCACGTCGCGCAGCACGGTCAGCACCTCCCCGACCAGCTCGGGATCCAGCGCGGACGTGACCTCGTCGAGCAGCAGGATCTCCGGGTCCATCGCGAGCGCCCGGGCGATGGCCACGCGCTGCTGCTGGCCGCCGGAGAGGCGGGTCGGGTGGGCGTCGACCTTGTCGGCCAGCCCCACCATGTCGAGCAGCTCGAGCGCCCGCTCTCGCGCCGCCTCCCGGGACCGGCCGAGGACGTGCACGGGCGCCTCGGTGATGTTCTCCAGGACGGACATGTTCGGGAAGAGGTTGAACTGCTGGAAGACCATCCCGATCATCGTGGTCATCCGCGCGACATCCTTCGGGCGGCGCTCCACGCGCCGGCCGCCGCGCATCTCGTGCGTGAGCGGCTTGCCGTCGACGTAGAGGACGCCGCCGGTGAGGTGCTCGAGCGTCATGACCAGGCGCAGGATGGTCGTCTTCCCGGAGCCCGACGGGCCGATGAGGGTGACCCGCTCCCCCTTCCCGACGTCGAAGTTGAGGTCGTTCAGGACGACGTGATCGCCGAACTTCTTGACGACGTGCTCGAACCTCAGGGCGGGCACGGCGGTGCCGGTCGGCGTGGTCTCGTGCTCAGTAATGGGCAAGGCGGGTCTCCAGTCTTCGCAGCACGACGGACGTTGGGTAGCTGGCGGCGAGGAAGATCAGGCCGGCCAGCGTGATGGCCTCCGTGTAGACGAAGGTCCGGGCGCCGTACTCCTCGGCGCGGGTGAGCATCTCCACGACGAAGATCACCGTGAGGAAAGGGGTGTCCTTGAACATCGAGATCACCCAGGTACCCAGTGCCGGGACTGTGGTGCGCAGCGCCTGAGGGAGGATCACCTTGCGCCAGGTGCGGGTCTTCGACATCGACAGCGCGGTCGCCGCCTCCCACTGCCCCGTCGGCACCGCGTCGATGCCGGAGCGGTACACCTCCGCCATGTAGGCGGCGTAGTGGATGCCGAGCACGACGATGCCGATGGTCAGGTTCGAGAAGCTGCTGAAGGTGTAGTACGCGAAGAGCAGTTGGATCACCACGGGGGTCATCCGGACGAACTCCATCACCCAGTGCACCGGCCTCGCGACCCACGTGGGCGCCAGTCGGCGGACCAGCGCGACGGCGAGGCCGAGGACCGCGGCGATGACGGAGCCCACCACGGTGGCCAGGAGCGTCACCTGGAAGAATGCCTCGATCAGTTGTGGGAAGACCTCGGCGGCGCGTTCCCAGCTCCAGATGCCGTCCGTCATCGCGCCATCTCCCGTGCCGGGGTGGGGGCCGCTCGGGGCGTCCGCCGCGCGGACCGCGGCCGGGCCTGACCCAGCCGACGCTTCGCCCGGACCTCCAGCGCGTTGGCGACGAGGACGAGGCACAAGGCGATGAGGAAGTACACGAGCATTCCGACGCCATAGGAGAAGTAGGTGTCACCGGTCGCCTGGCGCAGCCGCTCGGTCACCCACGTCAGGTCGTGCATGAGGATGACGTAGGCGACCGCCGTGCCCTTGAGCAGCATGACCAGCAGGTTGCTCAGGGACGGGATCATGATCGCCCACGCCTGCGGCCAGACGATCGTGCGCATCGCGTGGGTCGGGGACATGCTGAGCGCCCTCGTCGCCTCCCACTGACCCCGCGGCACGGAGTTGATCGCCCCGCGCACCACGTCCGCCCCGTAGGCGCCGTAGTTCAGGCCGAGCGCGAGGATCCCGCAGACCAGCGAGCTCAACGACAGCCCGAACAGCGGCAACACGTAGAACAGCCAGAAGAGTTGGACCAGGAGCGAGGTCCCGCGGAGGAACTCGATGATGACGCGGGCCGTACCGCGCACCGCCGTGCGGTGGCTGCGCGCGGCGAGCCCGAGGACCACCGCCACCACGAACGCCAACGCACCGCCGCCGACCGTGAGCTGGAGGGTGACGAGCACCCCTTCGCCCAGGTCCGGCAGCCGCGCGATCAGTATGTCGATGTTGTCCATGGACCCGGGCTCAGCCCAGGTCGCCGGAGCACAGCTGTTCGGTGGTCAGGTCACCGGTGGGGCGCTCCTCGGCGGTGAAGCCGAAGTCGCCGACGACGTCGAGGTAGGTGGCCTCGTCACCGACGATCTTGGCGAGCTCCTCGTTGTAGGCGTCGCGCACGGCGGTGTCCGCGTCCCGGAAGACGGTCCCGCCGGCACCGAGCTGCTCCACACCGTCGATGACCGCCACGAAGGAGTCGGTGACCTCGACGGCGGCGTCGGGGTTGTTCTCGGCCATCCAGTTCAGCGAGATGCCGGTCAGGGCGAAGACGTCGGCGCGGCCGCCGGTCACGGCGTCCATCCCGTCCTGGGGGTTGCCGACCTGCAGCGTCTCGATCCCGAGGGAGTCGGCGTACCCGGACTCGATGGCACCGGTCATCGCCGCCATCCGCACGTCCTCGGCGTCGGCGATCGACCCCATGTCGCTCAGGCCCAGCGGGTTGCCCTCCTGGACCATGAGCGCCGTGGTGTACATGAACTCCGGGTCGGAGAAGGATGCCTGCTCACAGCGCTCGGGCAGGATGGACATGCCCGCGGCGATGACGTCGAAGCGTCCGGCGTTCAGCCCCTGGATGAGCTGGCCGAATTCGGCCTGCCGCCCCTCGACGTTCTCGATACCCAGCGCTCCCCAGATCCGCTCGTGCAGGGCGACGGTCGCCCCGGCGAGCTCGCCGTCCTGCTGGAAGCTGTAGGGCGCCTCGCCGGCGAACCCGACGGTGATGGTGCCGTCCTTCTGGAGCTGCTCGAGCGTGAGGGCATCGTTGCCGGCGCCCGTGGCGTCCGCGGCGCCGCTGGGGCTGCTGCAGGCGGCTAGCACCAGCGCGAGAGCTCCTGCCATCGTGGCGGCCGCGGTCCTGCGGCGCGTCGTGGTTGTCATCATGGTCCCTTCGGTTGGACGAGGCACAGCCTCCCGGCGCCTGCCACGGCCCGTCGGGCCCGCGGCACCGGACGGGTCACCCCGAGTGGTCATGGTGCGCGGCCACGGTAGGGAGCCCGGCGACGCGCTCCAAACGCACCTCCCCCGCGTGGATCACACGTGGGCGGTCGAATCGGCCGGTCGGAAACCGTTGGGGCGCTGCCGGTCTCGGGCGATGGGTGCGGTCCGCACGAAGCGTCGACTTGACAAGCTTTTCGTTACCGAGCCGAGACCTTCTTTACCCATACACAGCCCGGCGTTGACCGCGTCTTGGTCACCTGACGGGGTTCGGTCATGGCCACTGACGGCTCGGGGCGGTGTCTCACCCCGCGGCCGCCGCGGGACGGCGGGACGAACCGGGGCTCGCGGCTCGTCGTGGGCGCGCTCCCCGCCGCTCGTCGTGCGACTGGGGCATGACGCCCGCGCCCCCGGCTACGCCCGCAGGCTGATCCGCGCCGCTCCGGTCGCTGCCTAGGCTGGACGCGTGCGGACGATCGAGCCTGTGTGGGCACCCTGGCGCGGCCCTCGCGGCCCTCGCGGCCCTCGCGACCCTCGCGGCCGACGCGGGACGGCGGACTCGCTCCTCGCCCTGGCGGCCATGGTGGTGCTCGGCATCGTCTCGGTCGTGATGGGAGTGGGAGCGTCGCTCACCGACGGCGCCGGCTCCTGGCCCGCAGCACGTCTCGCCGTGGCGGCGACGGCCACGATCGCCATGCCGGTCGCCCTGGCCTGGCGGCGTACCCGCCCGGCCGGCTCTGCGATCGTGATCTACGCCGGCGCCCTCGTGCACTTCCTGGCCGGAGCGCTGTGGCTACCGGTGGACGTCCTCGTCCTCGTCTCCCTGTACTCGGTGACGATCTACGGCCCGCGGTGGGCGCGCCGCGCCGGACTCGCGGGTGCGCTGCTGGGCGCCGCGCTCATCGGCGTCGCGATGGGGGGCGGTTGGGACGGCCGACCTCCGGGCCCCGGCTCCTGGACCGACGTCGTGTCCTGGACCTTCACCGTGGCCGGGATGGTGTTCGCCACCTGGGCGCTGGCCCTGGCGCGCCGCAGCCGCATCGAGCGGATCGACCGGCTCATCGAGCGCACTCACCGTCTCGAGGTCGAGCGCGACCAGCAGATCCAGCTGGCCACCGCCGCCGAGCGCACCCGGATCGCCCGGGAGATGCACGACGTCGTCGCCCACTCCCTCTCCGTCGTCATCGCCCAGGCCGACGGGGGCCGGTACGCCGCCCGCACCGACCCGGCCGCCGCGGAGCGCGTGCTCGCCACCATCGCGAGGACGGGCCGCGACGCCCTCGCGGACACGCGGCGCATCCTCGGTGTGCTGCGCACCGAGAACGGGGACCTCGCCGCGAACCGCCCCCAGCCGGTCGCGGGCGACCTCGACGAGTTGGTCGCCCAGGTCCGCGCGACCGGCACCGCCGTGTCCCTGGTGCGGACCGGCACGCCCGGCGCCCTCCCCGCCGGGGCGAGCCTGACGGTCTACCGCATCTGCCAGGAGGCGCTGACCAACGTCCTCAAGCACGCCGGCCCCGGCGCCGCCGTGACCGTGCTCGTCCAGTGGGCACCCGACGCGGTGACGCTCCAGGTCGACGACGACGGCCGCGGCGGCACCGCGGCCAGCGACGGCGTGGGCCAGGGCGTCGTCGGCATGCGCGAACGGACCACACTCTTCGGCGGCACGCTCGAGGTGGGGCCGCGACCGGGCGGCGGGTTCCGCGTGCGGGCCCGCCTGCCCCTGGCCGATGCCCGCGGCCCGGCCGCCCCCACCGGCCCCACCAGCCAGGCCACCGCACCCTCCCCCTACGAAGGAACCCGATGATCGACCCGTCCGACCCCACGCCGGCACCGATCCGCGTGGCACTGGTGGACGACCAGCAGCTCGTGCGTGCCGGCTTCGCCATGGTCATCAACTCCCAGCCGGACCTGCAGGTCGTGCTCGAGGCGGGCGACGGCGCCCAGGCACTGCGCCTGCTCGCCGGTCACCAGGTCGACGTCGTCCTCATGGACGTGCGCATGCCCCACCTCGACGGCCTCGCCGCGACGGCGCAGCTCACCGCCGCCGGTGACGGGCCGAGCGTGGTCATCCTCACCACGTTCGACCTCGACGAGTACGTGCTCAAGGCGATCAAGGCCGGGGCGAGCGGGTTCCTCCTCAAGGACGCCCCGCCGGAGGAGATGCTCGCCGCGATCCGCACCGTGTACGCCGGCGACGCCGTCATCGCCCCCTCCTCGACCCGGCGGCTGCTCGGCCACCTCACCCAGCTCCTGCCGGACGCGGAGCAGGCGCCCCCGGCCGTGCTGACCGCACTCACCGACCGTGAGCGCGAGGTGCTCGTGCTCATGGCGCGAGGGCGTTCGAACAGCGAGATCGGCACCGAGCTCTTCGTGGCCGAGGCCACGGTCAAGACGCACGTGGGCCGGGTGCTCGCCAAGCTGGGCGTGCGCGACCGGGTCCAGGCCGTCGTGGTGGCCTACGAGACGGGCCTCGTCACCCCCGGTTCCTGACATCGGCGCGCGGCGGATCGTACCGGTTCCCCTGGGCGGCGCCCGGTGTCGGGTACCGCTCCACCCGTGGGTCCGCTCGCCGCGGCCCGGGTCCACCCACGGGATGACGCCGGCACCATCCCGGGGCCCGACGACGGCGCGGCCGCGGTTGCCTAGCGTCACAGGTGCCGGAACGCCCGGCCACCGCGCCCGACCGGCCCGGTGTGAGAAGCCCAGGAGCACCGCGATGACTTCCCCCCACGCCACGCCGCCACCATCGGCTGCCGCCATCCGGGCGGTGGGCCTGCACAAGACCTACGGCACCGGCGAGATCGCCGTGCATGCGCTCGGCGGCGTGGACGTGGACTTCGACGCCGGCCGCTTCACCGCCATCATGGGACCGTCGGGCTCGGGCAAGTCCACGCTCATGCACCTGCTCGCCGGCCTGGACACCGCGAGTGCGGGCCAGGTGTTCCTCGGCGCCACCGAGCTGACGGCCCTCGGCGACCGTGCGCTCACCCTGCTGCGCCGCGCGCGGGTCGGGTTCGTCTTCCAGTCCTTCAACCTGCTGCCGATGTACACCGCGGAGCAGAACATCACCCTGCCGTGCGACCTCGCCGGCACGCCCGTCGACCGGCAGTGGCTGGACACCCTCGTCACCACGCTCGGTCTGGGCGACCGCCTCACTCACCGCCCTGCCGAGCTCTCCGGTGGCCAACAGCAACGCGTCGCGATCGCCCGCGCGCTCATCACCCGCCCCGACGTCGTCTTCGCGGACGAGCCCACCGGGAACCTCGACTCCCGCGCCGGCGCCGAGGTGCTCTCCTTCCTGCGCACCTCCGTGCGCGAGCTGGGCCAGACGGTCGTCATGGTCACGCACGACGCCGCGGCCGCCGCCTACGCCGACCGGGTCGTGCTCCTGGCCGACGGGCGCCTCGCCGGCGACATCGTCGACCCGACACCGGAGTCCGTCCTCGTCGGCCTCGACTCCCTGCGCGCCGTCGGCCAGGCGTCCTGATGCTCCGGCTCACCCTGGCCCGGATGGGGCGCAGCGCCGGCCGCCTGGCCGCCGCCGGCTTCGCGATCGCCGTCGGTACCGCGTTCGTGACCGTCACGCTGCTGGCCGGCGCCCTGATCCAGGACACGACGTACCGCACGGTGACGGCCTCGATGGGGTCGGCCGACGTCGTCGTCCGGCCCGGCCCGGAGCCGCTCACCGCCGACGACGTCGCGGCGCTCGCCGACCTCGACGGTGTGGCGGCCGCCGACGGCGTCACGACCCTCGTCGCGCAGGTGCGCGCCGGCGGGCGGCAGGACGTCGCTCTGCTCAGCCCGGTCGCCTCCGATCCCCGTCTCGCGGCCTACGACCTCCTCGACGGCACCGCGCCCGGCCCGGGCGAGATCGCGCTCACCGAGGCGGGCGCGGCCCGGCTCGGTGTCGGCGTCGGGGACCGGGTGCAGGTCGACCGGGACCGGTGGACGGAGAACGCCTACGTCACCGAGCCCGTCCCGCACACCGTCTCGGGCATCGTCGCCGACCCGGCCGCCCTGTTCGCCTCGGCGTCGACGGCGCTGCTCGACAGGTCCGCTCTGGAGTCGTGGGTCGCCGACGCCGCTGCGCCCGGTGACGTGGCGTCGTTCGGGTCGGTCCTCGTCGCGGGCCGGGACGGCACCGAACCGGCCGACCTCGCGGCGCGCGCCGCAGCCACGGTGCCGGGTGCCGTCGTCCGCACCGCGGAGCAGGAGGCCGAGGCACAGACGGCGGAGCTCACCGGGGACGGTCGGACGCTGGTGTACCTCGTGCTCGCCTTCGCGGCCGTCGCGATGTTCGTCGCCGGCCTGGTCATCGCGAACACGTTCCAGGTCCTCGTGGCGCAGCGGCGCCACGTCCTCGCGCTGTTGCGGTGCGTAGGGGCCACGACGGCGCAGGTTCACCGCTCGGTGCTGCTCGAGGCGGGCCTGGTCGGGGTGCTCGCCTCGGCGGCGGGGCTGCTCGGTGGGCTGGGCCTCGGGCAGGTCGCCGTGTGGTTCCTGGGCCGGGCGGACCTGGGGCTCGAGGTGGCGTCGACCATCACGGTGACACCCGTCGTCGTCGCCGTCCCGCTGCTGACGGGCGTGGCGGTGACGCTCCTGGCCGCGCTGGCCCCGGCGCGGGCCGCTACCCGGGTCCCGCCGGTGGCGGCGCTGCGCCCACCCCAGCCGCCGGCACTGGTGCGCGGCGGCGGACGCGTCCGGTACCGGTCCGCCGTGGCCCTGACCATCGTCGGGGTCGTGCTGCTCGCCGGCGGGGTGGGGCTGGCGAGCAGGCCCGGCGCAGACCTGGGCGTTGCGCTCACGGCCGGCGTCCTCGGCGGGATCGTCTCCTTCGCCGGCGTCATGGTCGGTGCGGTGTTCGTGCTCCCGCGCGCCGTGACCGCGTTGGGGTGGCTGCTCCGGCGCGTCACGGGCCGCCGCGGGCGGGCGACCGTCGCGTTCGCCACCGTGAACGCCACCCGCAACCCGCGCCGGACCTCAGCGACGGCCGCTGCGCTGGTCATCGGTGTGGCGCTGGTGATGATGATGGCCACCGGCGCCGCCGGTGTGCGCGCGAGCCTGGGTGCCAGGCTCGACGCCCAGTTCCCGGTGGACCTGGCCGTGCGGTCTGTCGCCGGGCCGGACGGGACGCTCACCGACCGGCAGGTCGAGGCGGTCCGCGCGACGGCGGGTGTGGACCGGGCAGTGCCCGTCCGGAACGGGTCCGTCCTGTTGTCCGGCACGGCCGATGGAGCCGGCGAGCCGGTCGAGGTCGAGCTGACCGTCGTCGAGGCCGGTGCTCTCGCGGCCGTCGTCCGCGCACCGGACGCCTTCACCGGCCTGTCGGAAGGCACCGTGCTGGTCGGGGCCGGCCTCGCCACCTACCTGGGCGTCACCGACGGCGACGTCCTCACCCTCGCCGCGGCCGGTGGGAGAGCTGGCGGCGGGGACGGCGGTGACCGCGGGCGTGGCGGCAGCGCGGGGGACGACGCGTCCGTCCCGGTGACGGTGGCGGTGTGGCCCGGCGGCGGCACGACCGCGCTGGCCACCCCGGCCACCGTGGCGGGCGTGCTGCCCGAGGCGTGGCCCGACACGCTCTGGGCGAGCCTGGCCGCCGACGACCCCGCCGCGACCGTGCGGGCCGTGCAGGACGAGCTCGCCGCGGTGACCGGTGACACCGTGCCGTTCGTCGCCGGTCCGGCCGCCGAACGTGCCCAGCTCGAACAGGTCATCGACACACTGCTCACGGTCGTCGTCGGCCTGCTGGGCGTCGCCGTCGTGATCGCCCTCATCGGGGTGGCGAACACGTTGTCGCTGTCGGTGATCGAGCGGCGCCGGGAGCACGCCCTGCTGCGCGCCACGGGGATGACCCGCGGACAGCTTCGTGCGCTCCTCGCGAGCGAGGGAGTGCAGATCGCGCTCGTCGGCGCGGTGCTGGGCGCCGCCCTGGGATTGGTGTACGGCTGGGCGGGGACCGCCGTGGTGCTCGGCGGGTCGGGAGAGATCGTCCTCGCGGTGCCGTGGGGCTACCTCGGCGGCGCCGTTCTGGTCGCCATCATCGCCGGGCTCGCTGCCTCGGTACTGCCCGCCCGGTCCGCGGTCCGTACCCCACCGGTCGTCGCGCTCGGCACCGAGTGAGGAACGAGCCGTCCGGGTGGGGCCCGGTTGTCCACAGGGACGCAGCTGCGGAGCGACGCCGTCAGCCATGCTCGACTGGTGCCCGACGCCCCGCTGGCCGCCGCGCCACCCGACCAGACGCCGGAAGACGCGATCCCTGCCACCCCGGTCCCCCCGGACCCGGTCGAGGCCCGGCGCAGCCCGTTCCACCTCGCGGTGGTGGCTGGGCCGGACACCGGCTGGTGCCTCGGGCTCACCGGCGGGACCAGCGGCGTGGGCCGCGGTACCGGGGACCTGCCGCTGACCGACCCGCTGGTCTCGCGCCGACACCTGCGGGTACGTACGCGGCAGGGTCGGGTGCAGGTACGGGACGCGGGCTCCGCCAACGGCGCCGTGCTCCACGGCCCCGGCCGGCTCGCCCGGCGGCGGCGCCTCGCCGCCCGTTGGCGCGACGTCGTGCCGGGCACCCGGATGTCCCTGGGGTCGACGGTCCTGGAGCTGCGCGCCCGTCCCACCGCCCTGCCCATCGCCTCCGCCGAGGCACGGGAAGGGCCGGACCACGGTTCGCGGCCGGACCCGTTGCGGTGGGCGATGCCGCTGCTGACACCCGTGATGATGCTGCCGATCCTGCTGGCGAGCTCGGCCGGCTCCTGGCGGTGGCTGACCATGCTGGTGCCACTGGCCATGGCCACCATGCTGTTCGTCCGGCACCGCAGCGAGCGGGCGAGCCGGTCCGAGCACGACGACCAGGGCCGCGACGGGGTCCGCCCACGCCGAGGCCGGCCCGGCGGCGCACCGCCGCTCGATCCCGCCGCCGTCCTGCTCGCTGCGGCGGCCGGCGTCCCGCGGTCCGCTCCCGGCACCACGTTGGAGGTCTCGCTCCTGGCGCCGCTCGCCCGGTCCTGGCGCCGGCTCCGGCTCCGGCTCCGGGGCGACTGGGCGCAGCCGCCCGGCGAGCTGCGACTGCAGGACGGCGACCGCGTCGCACTCGTCGGCCGGGCCGTTGACGTCGATTCCACCGTCCGCTGGATCGGCGCTCAGCTGACCGGCCGCCACGGCCCCGCCGACCTCCTCGTCGCCGGGGCGGGGTACCCGCGCTCTGCCCGGACCCCGCTGCTGCCCTCCACCGCGAACCTGGGGAGCCGACCTGGGCAGGCCGCACCACCACCGGGCGTGCACCGCCGCGGCGAGCCGCCCTGGCACGTCGTCGTCGCCGTCCCGACGGACCCGCCGCACGAGGGTACGGGGGCGCGGACCGTGCACCTGGTGCCGGTCGGGCGCCCCGACCGGGTGCCACCCTGGTGCACCCGCGTGGTGGTTGTACCCGAGCTTGCTCAGGTGCTCTCACCACGGTGGGCGGACGCCGTGGCGGGTCTCGTCGCCGCAACCGACCCGGCGTCGACGGCGTCGACCCTGCCGAGCACCGTCCCGCTCGCGGATCTCCTCGGTCCGGTGGACGCCCTCGCGGCCCGGTGGGAACAGCCCCCGGCGGGACTGACCGTGCCACTCGGCGTGGGGGTCGACGGCGTGGTCGAGCTCGACCTCGCCGCCGCCGGGCCGCATGCCCTCGTGGCGGGCACGACGGGCTCGGGGAAGTCCGAGCTGCTGCTGTCCTGGCTCCTCGGCCTCGCCGTGCGCTACTCGCCGCGGGACGTACAGCTCGTCCTCGTCGACTACAAGGGTGGCGCCACCTTCGCCCCGCTGGCCGGACTGCCCCACACGGCCGGGGTGCTGACCGATCTCGACCCGTCGGCCACCAGTCGTGCGCTGACGTCGCTGCGAGCCGAGGTGCGACGTCGGGAACGGATCCTCGCCGCCGCCGGAGCTCGCGACCTGGCGGACTACCTGGCGGCACGGGGCGGGCGGGCGGGAACCGGGCCGGGTGGGCGGGCGGCAACCGGGCCGGGTGACGACGCGCTCCCGCGACTGATGGTCGTCGTCGACGAGTTCCGCGCGCTCGCCGACGAGCACCCCGAGGTGCTCGCGGCCCTGGTCCGCCTCGCGGCGCAGGGCCGCTCGCTGGGCATCCACCTCGTCCTCGCCACCCAGCGTCCCGGCGGCGCGGTGAGTGCAGACATGCGCGCCAACCTGACCGTGCGGCTGAGCCTGCGGGTTCTCGAGCCGGCCGACTCCGTCGACGTCCTCGGCACACCGGACGCCGCGGTGCTATCGGCGGTCCCCGGCCGGGCCCTGCTGCGCACCGACCGGATCCAACAGCTCCAGCTGCCGTTCTCCGGCCCGGGGCCCGATCTGCCCCGGGCCCTGGTCGCGGCCACCGGTCGGGCGTGGCGCGCAAGCGGTGGCCCCGCCGCCCCGCCCCGCCCGTGGGCCCCGGAACTGCCGGCCCACGTCACCCTGGCCGGCCTGCCCGGCCTCGCCGACGGCGGCCCGGAACTGCCGTTGCGTGCTCAGTCCGGCGTGCGACTCCCCCTGGCCGTGAGCGACCTGCCGGAGGAGCAGCGGCTGGGCGCCTGGGCCTGGACGACGCCGGCGTTGCTCGTCACCGGCGGGCCCGGTACCGGCCGTACCGAGACGCTCCGCACCGTCGTCGCCCAGGCGCTCGCTGCGGGCGTCCCGGTCCACGTGGTCGCCGCGCACCCCGAGCGGTTCGCGGACCTGACCGGCTCGTCGCTCGGCACGGTGGTCGGGGCGGACGACCCGCGCCGGACGGCCCGCCTGTTCGAGCTCCTGCGCGATGCCACCGACCCGGTGCCCACCGCTCAGGTCCTCGTCGTCGACGACGCCGACGTCGTGTGCGACCTGCTCGACCTCACCGGCCCGGGCCGGGGTGTCCCGGCGCTGGCCCGGGTACTGCGTGAGGCCCGCCGGGCCGGCCTGGCCGTCGCGCTGTCCGGGCCACCGTCGCTGTCGGGGGCACGCTGGACCGAGGCGGTCCGGACGCGGCTGGTCCTCGCCCCGCGGGACGGGACCGAGGCGCTCCTCGCCGGCGTCCCGCGCGACCACCTCGCCCCACCTCGACCGGGGCGCGGGGTGCTGCTCGAGCCCGGCCGGGTCACGTCCGTCCAGGTCGCGCTCACGGGCACCGTGGCCCTGCCGGGCCCGCCGCGGCCCGGTGTCCTGCGCCTCGCCGCGCTGCCGCGCGACGTCAGGCTGGCCCATCTCGCCCCGCCGGCGGCCGGCCCGGCGACGGCGTTCACGATCGGGCTCGGGGGCGACGGCGGTGGTCCGGTCGAGGTGCCCGGCGGGCCCGGCGACCATCTCCTGGTGGTCGGGCCGCCGGGCAGCGGCCGGTCCACCACCCTCGCCGCTGCCGCGGCCCAGCTCGAGGCACTCGGCCGGTCGGTGGTGACGGCTCGGCCCGGCCCGTCCGGCGCGAGCCCGCCGAACGGCGCCGTGCTCGTGCTCGACGACGCCGACCGGTGGCCCGCGACGGACCTCGACGCCCTGGGGGAGCTGCTCCGGGCCCGCCCCGACCTGTCCGTGCTCGCCGCCACGACGACGGACGCGGCGGCGGCCGCCTACCGCGGCCCGGTCGCGACCTGGCGGGCGAGCGCGACGCTGCTGGTCCTGCGCCCCGCGCAGGGGCCGACGGCGCAGCTCACCGCCGTCGACCTCGCACCGACACTCGAACCGAGCCGGCCCTTCCACCCGGGCCTCGGCACGCTCGTGCGCGCCGGCCGTGCGGTGCCGGTGCAGGTGGCTCGGCCATGAGTCCGGGCACGGCCGCCCGCCACGGGGGAGGCC
>NZ_JBTSDU010000088.1:0-13461 GCF_054605595.1 Georgenia sp.
CAGGTCGGGTTCCTCCCGCGCGGGGCTCGTCGACGGTCCCGGTCCGGCACACGTGAGCGCCGCCGTCGGAGCCGGGGCTCACGACGACGGCGCTCACGCTCGCCGGTCAGAAGGCGGCGGGTCTGGCGACGTAGCCGGCCTTGGCGACGGTGGTGACGAGGTCCTCCACACTGACCTCGGCGGGGTCGTGGTCGACCTCGATGCGGGCTGAGGCGAACCGGACCTTGACGGTGCTGACGCCCTCGAGCCGACCGACCTGCTTCTCGATCTTGGTGACGCAGGAGGGGCAGGAGAAACCCTCGGCGCGCAGGACGGTGTGGGTGGTGGAGGGGGAGGTGGTGGTGCTCATGGTCGTGTCCTTCCAGGTCGTGGTGCCACCTTGCGGTGCTGACCACGACATTACGAAGGGCTGCGCGGGCGAACCATGACGCGCGTCAATCAACCGCGGAACAGCCACGTCCGGTGGGGCACGAGGTGGTCCGGGCCCCGGGGTGGGGAGGTTCCACCACCCCCCGTGCGCGCGGCGCGCGAGGGGCGGTTCAGCATTCGCCCGTGCGCACGGCGCGCCAGGGGCGGTTCAGGCTTCGGCGACGGTGGCGGTGGCGGCCAGCCGGTCCGCGTCGAGCACGGCGGTCCAGCGTCGGCCGGAGTCGATGATGCCCTCCTTGCGCAGCCTGCTCATGACCCGGGAGACGGACTCCGGCGTCGACCCGGTCAGGCCGGCGAGGTCACTGCGGCTGAGCGGGAGCTGGATGAGGGTGCCGCCACCGGTGCGGTCCTGGCCGAACTTCTCCGTCAGGCGAAGCAACGTCGTCGCCACCCGCTGGGCGACCGTGGCCGTGGACTGCTGGGTGACGTTGTCGCGCGCCTGGGCCAGCAGCGCCGCGGTGCTGTCCAGGGCCCGCAGCGCCACCTGTGGATGCTCGCCGAGCACGTCGCGGAAGGCGGCCGTGTCGATCCGCAACGCGCACATCGTCGTCATCGCGCGGACCGTCTCCGGATAGCTGGCCTGCCCGAGCATACGCAGCCCGCCGAAGAGATCGCCCGGCGCGAGCAGGTCCACGACGACCTCCTGGCCGCCGGCGGTGGGCTGCACGGCCTTCGCCCGGCCCGCGGCCATCACGAAGAGGTGGTCGGCCGGTGCGCCGGCGAGGTAGAGCGGGTCCTCCTCCCCCCAGGAGAGGGAGACCATCCGGCGATCGATGCTGCGCAGCTCGTCCGGGGAGAGCCCGGCGAACAGCGGCACCCGCGAGAGCACCTTCATCCGTACCGGTTCGGGGCACGCGTGCGGCCGGGCGCAGGTCGCGCGCAGCGGGATCCAGCGACGTTCCGGCGGGGGCGTCGCCGCCGGGTTCGTCGGTGCCGATGTCGTGCTCACGTGGACCGCCTCCTCCGGTGACCATAACCCGCGCCGCTCCGGTCCTGCGCTCGAGTGTGTCGTTCGGGACCCTATGGGTGCTCGCTTGAGGTCCCAACCGTCGCACTCGAGGGCCAGGGCGCCATGCCGGGATCAGTACCCGCGCAGCCGCTCGATCTCACGTCGCTCACGTTTGGTCGGTCGGCCGGCGCCGCGCGCCCGCTGCGGTACCGCAGGGCGCAGCTCGACGGGCGGCGGGGGCGGGCTGTGATCGATCATCGCCGTCGCGGCGACCGGTGCACCCACCCGTTTGACGAGGATGCGCGTCACCTCGACGATCCGTTCGCGCTCGCCGCCGCGCACCACGACGCGGTCCCCCACCTTCACCGAGGTCGCCGGTTTCGCCCGGTCGTCGTTGACGCGCACGTGCCCGGCCCGGCAGGCGGCAGTTGCCTGGGACCGGCTCTTGAAGAGGCGCACGGCCCAGAGCCAGCTGTCCACCCGGGCCGACGCCGGTGCCTGCTCTGCCACCGTCCGACCTTACGTCGAACCTGGCGCGCCTTACGTCGAACCTGGCGCGGCACCCCTCGTGCCCGACGTCGGGGGCTCGGCACGCCTCGTGCCCGACGTCGAACCTGGCTCGGCACGTCCCGCGGCCGACGTCGAACCTGGCTCGGCACGTCCCGCGGCCGACGTCGAACCTGGCTCGGCACGTCCCGCGGCCGACGTCGAACCTGGCTCGGCACGTCCCTGCCCCGGGCCGTGCGCCCGTTCGGCGATGCATCTCCCGGGCACCCGAACACGCCCGAGACAAGGGTGGCGCGGCTCACCTCCCGACGCGGCACGCCCGGAGCGGGCATCATCTCCCTGTGACCGCGAGCCCCGACGTCCCCCGATCCGTGCGCACCACGAGTGGTGCCCCCGATCCGACGGACACACTCCCCGACGTTGAGCACGCCACCCTCCGACGCCCCGAGTGGCGGACCAACCTCGCCATGCTGATCTCCTCCGTCATCAGCCTCGTCGCGTCGTTCGTGCTCTCCGTGGACGCCCTCCGGCTGGCGGCCGACCCGAACGTCGCCCTTTCGTGCGACATCAACGCCGCGATCTCGTGCGGCACCGTCGCCCAGGCCTGGCAGGCGAGCCTGCTCGGTTTCCCCAACGCGTTCCTCGGCATCATGACCGAGCCGGTGGTCATCACGATCGCCGTCGCCGGCCTTGCCGGCGTCCGGTTCCCCCGGTGGTTCATGCTCGGCGCCCAGGGCGTCTACCTCCTCGGCCTGGTCTTCGCGTACTGGCTCTTCGCCCAGTCCTTCTTCGTCATCGGCGCCCTGTGCCCCTGGTGCCTCCTCGTCACCGCGTCGACGACGACGGTCTTCACCTCGATCACGCGCCTGAACATCGGCCAGAACAACTTCGGCCTCAGCCCTCGGCTCCACGCCCGCGTGACCTCGTGGCTGCGGGTCGGCGTCGACTACGCCGTGGTCGCCGCGTGGTTCGTCCTCCTCGGTGCCGCGGTCCTGCTGAAGTACCAGGACACGTTCTTCCGCTGACCGGATCTCGTCGGCCGAGGCGCCTCGCCGGTCGATGCTGTGCTCGCGAGCATGCCCGCGCAGCGCCGCCTCGCGAACGTGCTCGCGCGCAGCGCCGACCCGTGGCGGGCTCGCGCGTCCCACCTGCCGGAATACCTGTCCACCAGTGGTGTTGAACGAGTCGGGTCCAGGCTAGTTTCAGACCACGACACGACCCCGACCAGACCCAGGGCCGGCGCGCACCGAGCCCGGACGACTCCCGCACCGAAAGAAGCACACCGATGAGCAGATCCCGCGTCATCACCGCCCTGACCACCCTCGCGGCAGCGACCCTCCTGCTCGCCGGGTGCGCCGCGGGTGGAGACACCGCGGGCGACCCCACTGCCGCCGCCGCCACCACCGACGCCGTCGTGCAGATCGGCTCCCTGTACGAGCCGCAGAACCTCAGCAACGTCGACGGCGGTGGCCAGGGCGTGACCGAGGCGCTGAACGGAAACGTCTACGAGGGCCTGTTCAGGCTCGCTGACGACGGCGCCGTCGAACCGTTGCTCGCCGAGGACTACACCCTCAGCGAGGATCGGCTCACCTACACGGTGACCCTCACGGAGGGCGTGACCTTCCACTCCGGCAAGACACTGACGTCGCAGGACGTGAAGTCCAGCGTCGAGCGCGTCGTCGCCGAGGACTCCCAGTCCGCCCGCCGCTCCGCGTTCGAGACCATCGTGCAGATCGACACCCCGGACGCCCGGACCGTGGTGTTCACGCTCTCCGCGCCGTCGATCTCCTTCCCGTACAACCTCTCCTACATCTGGGTCGTCAACGCCGACGCGACCGACCTCAAGACCACCGAGGACGGCACCGGTCCGTACACCGTCGGCGACTGGAAGCGCGGCAGCTCCTTGAGCCTGACGCGCTGGGACGGCTACTGGGGTGAACCGGCCGCCAACGCCGAGGTCGTCTTCAACTACTTCACCGATGCGAGCTCGCTGTCGAACGCGCTGCTGACGGGCGGCGTCGACGTCGTCACCT
Organism: Georgenia sp.; assembly: GCF_054605595.1. Lineage (NCBI taxonomy): Bacteria > Bacillati > Actinomycetota > Actinomycetes > Allobogoriellales > Allobogoriellaceae > Georgenia > Georgenia sp. The sequence continues at coordinate 3,919 of NZ_JBTSDU010000088.1, forward strand.
CCATCCAGAGCCCCGACAGCCTGGCGCAGCTCGAGGGCAACCCCGACTTCACCATCAGCGAGGGCACGTCGACGACGAAGGAGCTGCTGGCCTTCAACGACCGCGTCGCCCCCTTCGACGACGTCAAGGTCCGCAAAGCGGTCTACTCCGCCATCGACCGGGAGAAGCTCCTCGGCTCCATCTGGGGCGAGTACGGCACGCTCATCGGCTCGATGGTCCCGCCCACCGACCCCTGGTACGAGGACCTCATCGACGTCAACCCCTACGACCCGGCGCTGGCGGCGTCGCTCCTCGCCGAGGCCGGCTACCCCGAGGGCTTCACGTTCACGCTGGAGACACCCACCTACGACCCCCACCCCGCGGTGGCCGAGTTCCTGCAGAGCGAGCTCGCCAAGGTCGGCATCACCATGGAGATCAACTCCATCTCCGCCGACGAGTGGTACACGAAGGTCTTCCAGGAGCGGAACTTCCAGGCCACCCTCCAGGAGCACGTCAACGACCGCGACGTCGTCTGGTACGGCAACCCGGACTTCTACTGGGGCTACGACAACCCGCAGGTGACCGCGTGGGTCCAGGAGGCCGAGGAGGTCGCCACCGCGGCGGAGCAGACCGCGAAGCTCCTCGAGGTGAACCGGCAGATCGCCGCCGACGCCGCCAGCGCCTGGCTCTACCTGTACCCGCAGATCGTCGTCGCCGCGAGCGACGTCAGTGGCTACCCGGTCAACGGCCTCAACTCACAGTTCTTCGCCTACGACATCACCGTCGGCGCCTGATCCCGGGCGTCCCGCCCGGTAACGCCTGACGCGACGCCGGCAGACCACAGCGGGATGCCGCCGTCCGACCCTCGCACCAGTCCCACCCGTCCTACCCAGGAGCACGACGCCATGGCCCGGTACGTCCTGCGCCGGGCCGTGCTGCTGGTCCTCTCGCTCGTCCTGGCGATGGCGGTCATCTTCGTGCTCCTGCGCCTGCTGCCCGGCGACCCCGCCAACGCATTGCTGTCCGTCAACGCCACGCCAGAGCAGATCGCCGCGGCGCGGGAACAGGTCGGGGCCGACGAGCCGCTGCTCACCCAGCTGGCCACGTGGCTGACGCAGATCGCCTCCCTCGACCTGGGCACCTCCTTCATCAGCGGGGTCGAGGTGCTCCCGGAGATCCGGACCCGCCTCGTCGTCACGCTCCCCCTCACCCTGATCGCCTTCACCGTCTCCGTGATCCTCGCCGGCGTCGTCGGCTTCCTCGCCGCCCACCGGGCGGACCGCTGGTACGGGGTGCTGCTCTCGGCCTTCGCCCAGCTCGGCATCGCCGTGCCCGTCTTCTGGGTGGGCATGATCCTCGTCTGGGTCTTCGCCCTCGATCTCGGCCTGTCCCCCTCCGGCGGCTTCCCCCGCGACGACTGGGCCGATCCAGGCGCCGCCCTGGCTCACCTCGCCCTGCCGGTCGCGACGATCACGATCGTCATGACGGCGTCGCTGGCGCGCTACGTCCGCTCCGCCACGCTCGACGTGCTCGGCAGCGACTACCTGCGCACCGCCCGCTCGCTCGGGCTCGGGCTGCCGCAGGCGTTCTGGCGCCACGGCGTGCGCAACGGCGTCGTCCCGGTGATCTCGATCCTCGGCATCGAGCTCGCGTCCACGATGCTCGGCGCGGTGGTGGTGGAGAGCGTGTTCGCCCTGCCCGGGCTCGGGTCGATGCTCACGCGGGCCATCGCCCAGCACGACTACCCCAGCATCCAGGGCGTGCTCCTGGTGACGACGGTCCTGGTGCTGCTCATCGGGTTCCTCGCCGATGTCCTCCAGCGTGTCGTCGACCCGCGGTTGCGGTCCATCGTCGGCGGGAGCACGGCATGAGTGCCATGCCCCGCCCCGGCGTGCCGACCCGGCCGCGGAGCCGCCGAGCCCGGTCGCTCACGTTCGCGGCCGGGTCGGTGCTGCTCGTCCTGGTCACCGGGGTCGCCCTGCTCTCCCTCGTCTGGTCGCCCTACGCCCTCGCCGACACCACGGGCGGCCGTCTGGAGGGGCCGAGCGGCACCCACTGGCTCGGCACCGACCAGCTCGGCCGCGACCTGTTCAGCCAGCTCATGGTGGGCACGCGCATCGCGTTCGTCGTCGGCCTCGGCGCCTCCGCCGTCGCCGTGGTGCTCGGGGTGAGCCTCGGCCTCGCGGCCGCGTTCGTGCCCGCGTGGCTCGACGACACCGTCTCCTCGGCGATGGACATCCTCATCGCGTTCCCCACCCTGTTGCTCGCCATGCTGATCGTCGCGGTGCAGGGCGCGAGCCTGGGCACCGCGGTGCTGGCGATCGGCATCGGATCCTCCGCGATCGCCGCCCGGTTCACCCGCATCCTGGCCAAGGGGGTGCTCGCCCAGCAGTACGTGGTGGCCGCCCGCACCTCCGGCGCCCGGCTCTTCGGCGTCATCGGCCGGCACGTGCTGCCGAACGTGTGGCCGTCCCTGGTGGTGAACATCGCGGTCCTGTTCGGCGCCGCGGTCCTCGCCGAGGCTAGCCTGTCGTACCTCGGCCTGGGGGTCCCGCCGCCCAACGCCTCCCTCGGCCGCCTCCTGCAGGAGGCTCAGGGCACCGTCCTGACCGCGCCGTGGGGCGCCATCGCCCCCGGTCTCATGGTCGTCGCCGTCGTGCTCGGCGCGAACTTCCTGGCCGACGGTCTGCGCGACCGGTTCGACCCCACCCGCCGGAGCCGGCGATGACCTCCCCCGGAGCGCCCGGCACGACGATGCCCGTGCTCGACGTCGCCGGCCTGAGCGTGCGCGGCGGAGACCGGCGCCTGGTCGACGACGTCTCCTTCACGGTCGCACCGGGCGAACGCGTCGGCATCATCGGTGAGTCCGGCTCCGGCAAGTCGCTCACGGCGCTCGCCGTCGCCGGTCTCCTGCCCCCGGGGCTCAGCGCCCACGGGTCGGTCCGCCTCGACGGCACGCAGGTCGTCGGCGCCCCCGAGAAGGTCCTCAACCGCACGCGCGGCTCCGCCGTCGCCCTCGTCTTCCAGGAGCCGCGGACAGCACTGGACCCGCTGATGCGGGTGGGCCGGCAGATCGCCGAGCCGCTGCGGCGCCACCGCGGCCTGCGCGGCGCGGCGCTGCGGACGGCGGTGCTCGACCTCATGGGCGAACTCGCCCTGCCGGAGCCGGAGCGCCTCGCCCGATCCTTCCCGCACGAGATCTCCGGCGGGCAGCGCCAGCGCGCCGCCATCGCCATGGCGCTCGCGTGCGAGCCGGCCCTCCTCGTCGCGGACGAGCCCACCACGGCCTTGGACGTCACGGTCCAGGACGAGATCCTCCGGCTCCTGCTCGACGTCGTCGACCGCCACGGCATGTCGCTCGTCTTCATCAGCCACGACATCGCGGTGGTCGCCCAGGTGGCCCACCAGGTGCTCGTCATGCACGCCGGGCGGATCGTGGAGCGCGGCCACGTCGAGACGCTCGTCGGCGCACCCCGCCACCCGTACACGCGCCGCCTCGTCGACGGCGCCCGCGCCCTGGATGCCGCGCTCGCCGGCGCACCCCTGCCCGGCCCGCGCGACGAGCCCGAGCCCGACGGGTGGGAGGAACGATGAGCGCACTGCTCGCCCTGGAGGGGGTCGACTTCCGCTATCGCGGGGCCACGACGGACGCGCTGCGCGGGGTCTCCCTGTCCATCGGTGGCGCGAGCGTCGGGATCGTCGGCGAGTCCGGTTCGGGCAAGTCCACCGCACTCTCGCTCCTCCTGGGCCTGGCCACCCCGACCGCCGGGCGGGTGGTGTTCGACGGCGCCCGGCTCGACCCGCGCGACCGCGCCCGGATGCGGGAGTTCCGCCGCCGGGTGCAGGTGGTCTTCCAGGACCCGTACTCCTCGCTCGACCCGCGCCAACGGGTGGACCGGATCGTGGCCGAGCCGCTCGTCTCCCTCGGCCGCAGGGGCGCGGAGCCGGTGCCCGACGTCGTGGTGCGGGCCCTCGCCGACGTCGACCTCGATGCCGATGCGGCCCGCCGCTACCCGCACGAGTTCTCCGGTGGTCAGCGCCAGCGCATCGCGATCGCCCGCGCGCTGGTCACCTCCCCCGCGGTCCTGCTCGCCGACGAGCCGGTCAGCGCGCTCGACGTCAACACCCGCATCGGCGTCATCCGGCTGCTCGACCGGCTCAAGCGGGAGAAGGGCCTGACCGTCGTGATGGTCTCGCACGACATGAGCGTGGTCGCCGCGCTGTGTGAGGACACCGTGGTGCTCAAGGGCGGCAGCGTGGTCGAGGCCGGCACGACGGCGCGGGTCATCACCCGGCCGGAGCATCCGTACACGCAGCGTCTCATCGCCGCCATCCCGCGGATCTCCGCCAAGATCCAGGGCCGATAGGTCTCCGGATACCGCCAGGGTCAGTTCGTCCGCATGTCTCCCGGGTTGCTCCGGTTTCGTCCGATGGCCATCTCCGCTAGGTTCGCCGTGCGTACATCAGAAGACTCGCCCGCCCGTCCCGACGCCGCGGAGCCGTCACCTCATGGACGACGCCGCAGGCGGCACCGCGCAGCCGGACGCGACGGGGGCTGCTGAAGGGGGCTCTCATGGTTCAGGTCGTGCCGGACGCCGGAAGGAAACGCTCACAGTTCCCGGTCTCGAAGGCTGGGTCCAGGGCGTCGCCCTCATCATGATCTTCGGGTTCTTCATCATGGGCCTGCTCGCCCTGCGGACGTACACCGACTCCATGCCACAGCCCGAGGAGGCGGTGGCACCCTCGGGCGAGGTCGTCTTCGACAGTGCGGACATCACCTCGGGGTAGCAGATCTTCCTCCGGCGCGGACTCCAGCAGTAAGGCTCGATCATGGGTCACGGCGGGTACCTGGGCCCGGACTACACCGCCGACTACCTGCGCCGATCCGCCACGATCGTGCTCGACGACCTCACGGCCGCCGGTGTGCAGGACCCGCAGGGCGAGCTCGTGAAGATGATGCGGACCAACCGTTACGACGCGGGCACCGGAAGGCTCGAGCTCACCGACCTGCAGGTGCAGGCCTTTGGGGAGATCACGCAGCACTACGCCGACTTCTTCGGTTCCGACTCCACCCAGTACGGCCTGATCCCGAACGCGATCACCGACCCGCAGGACATCCACCAGCTCACGGCGTTCTTCGCGTGGACCGCCTGGGCGGCCGCAGCGGAGCGGCCCGGGCACGACTACTCCTACACCAACAACTGGCCGGCCGAACCGCTCGTCGACAACGGCCCGACGGCGGACATCCTCGTGTGGAGCGGGCTCTCGCTCGTCGCGCTGCTGGCCGGCATCGGTGTCCTCTTCGCGATCTACGGCCGCTGGAGCCGCAACATCGGCTGGCACTCCACCGAGGCGCGCTCCCTGATCTTCACGCAGCTGGGCGAGGTGGCGGTCACCCCGGGGCAGCGCGCCACCGCCTGGTTCTTCTTCGTCGTGGCGCTCCTCTTCCTGGCCCAGTCACTGCTCGGGGGCGCGGTGGAGCACTACCGGGCGGAGATCTCGAACTTCTTCGGCTTCGACCTCGCCCAGATCCTGCCCTACAACCTCGCGCGGACGTGGCACGTCCAGCTCTCCCTGCTGTGGACGGCGGCCTCCTTCCTCGCCGCCGGCATCTTCATCGCGCCCTACGTCTCCGGGCGGGAACCGAAACGACAGCACTGGCTCGTGTACGGGCTGCTCGGTGCCCTCGCCCTCGTCATCGCCGGCTCGTTCGTCGGCGAGGCGCTGAGCGTCTTCGGCGTCGAGTTCGCCAAGGGCTCACCGCTGTGGGACCAGCAGTGGGAGTACCTGGACCTGCCGCGGGTCTGGCAGGGGCTCCTCATCGTCGGGCTGTTCCTGTGGATCGCGATCATCTACCGGGCGATCCGTACCCGGCTGAAGACCGAGCACCGGGGGAACCTGCCCTGGCTGTTCTTCTACGCCGGGCTCGCCATCCCGGCCTTCTACGCCGTCGGACTGCTCGCCGGCACCGAGACCCACCTGACCGTGGCGGAGTTCTGGCGCTTCTGGGTGGTGCACCTGTGGGTGGAGGACTTCCTCGAACTGTTCACCACGGTGATGGTCGCGTACATCTTCGTGATGCTCGGCGTCGTACGGAGCAAGATCGCGATGCAGATCATCTTCCTGGACGTCATCCTCTACTCCGCGGGCGGTGTGCTCGGCACGATGCACCACCTGTACTTCTCCGGCACCCCGGTGGAGCACATGGCCCTGGGGGCGTTCTTCTCCGCGCTGGAGGTCATCCCGCTGACCTTCCTGACCATCGAGGCGTGGTCCTTCCTCCAGCTCGGCTCACGCCAGGAGTCCCGCAGCTCGGCCCCGTTCCCCCACCGGTGGTCGGTGATGTTCCTCGTGGCGGTGGGGTTCTGGAACTTCCTGGGCGCCGGCGTGTTCGGCTTCCTCATCAACCTGCCGGTCATCTCCTACTACCAGATCGGCACCGCGCTCACCGCCAACCATGCCCACGGCGCCATGATGGGCGTGTACGGGATGATGGGGGTGGGGCTGGCCCTGTTCGCGCTGCGATATCTCATCCCGCCCCAGAAGTGGCCCGAGCGCGCGGCGAAGATCTCGTTCTGGTCGCTCAACATCGGCCTGGCGTGGATGGTGTTCGCCACGCTCCTGCCCCTGGGCGTCATCCAGCTCTGGTACTCCGTCAACGACGGCTACTTCGAGGCCCGCGAGCTGAACTTCATCACCGCACCCGGCAACGCCCTGCTCGAATGGCTGCGCATGCCCGGGGACCTGATCTTCATCATCGGCGGTGTCCTGCCGTTCCTGTGGATCACCTGGGTCGGGGTGCGGCACCGGATCCGCGCCACCACCCTCGAGGTGCCCGTCGAGCGCCTGTTCGTGGAGGAGCAACCCGCCGCGGTCGCCGCGCGCGGCGGTCCCGACGGCACGGCCCGCCCCGCGCGCGGGGCGGGCCGGGGGGACCGACCCTCGAACGGCCCGCGGTACGGCTCGGACCGCCGCGGCCCCGACGACGACCAGGGTGGTGACGGTTCGTGACGGGCGCCGTCGACATCGCCGTCTGGCTCGCAGCCGGGTACGCGATCTTCCTGCTCCTGACCGCGCACGGCCTGGACCTGCTGGCGCGCCGGACCGCGAAGAACACCGCCCGCTGGCACACGGGGGCGTTCGTCTACCACCAGGACCACGACGCCTGGCTCTGCCCGGAGGACCAGTGGCTCTGGCCGCAGTCCTTCGACCCGGGCAACCGGATCATGCGTTACCGGGCCAGCCCGACCGTGTGCAACAGCTGCCCGGTGAAGGAGACATGCACGACGTCGGACCACGGGCGCGAGGTCACGCGCACCGTCGACCCGTGGCCGGCGTCGGAGGCCGAGCGGTTCCACCGCGGCATCGCGTGCGCGGTCGCCGTGCTCGGCGCGGTGTGGCCGCTCGGTACGATGTTCGGCGGTCGCACCACCGACGAGCTGCTGGTGCTCGGGGGTGCGCTGATCGTGGTCGCCGTCGGTTCGTGGCCCCTGTGGTCGCACCTGCGCCGGAGCCCGGCCGCGTTCCCCGACCACGTCAAGGTGGAGGTGCCCGACGAGGCGGCCGCCGCCCGCGCCGTCGCCTCCGCCCGGGAGGCCCGGCGCCGCTCCGGGTACACGAGCGACCGGTTGCGTCAGCAGGAGCGGGCGCGCCGCCGTGCGGTCTACGCCAGCGACCGAGACGCCGTCGGCGGCCCAGGTGCCGTCACGGACGGGCCGGGGGCGGTCAGCGGGGCTGCGGGTGCCGCTGCGCCTGCCACCGCGGCGGAGCGGGACCGGTTCGCCACCCGCTGGGGTGCGTTCGACCGGCTCGGTGACGGCGAGACCCCACCCGGCGGCTGGAGCAGGAGGCAGGCATGAACGGGACACAGATCGTCGTCGTCGTCGCTGCGCTGGTGGTGCTCGTCCTGGCCTCCTCCGTGCGCATCATCAAGGAGTACGAGCGGGGCGTGGCGTTCCGGCTCGGGCGGCTGCGTGAGCCTTTGGGACCGGGCGTGCGGATGATCTTCCCCGGGCTCGACAAGCTGGTGCGGGTGGACCTGCGGGTGGTGACGCTGACCATCCCCCCGCAGGAGGTCATCACCAAGGACAACGTGCCGGCCCGAGTCAACGCCGTCGTCCTCTTCCAGGTCACCGACCCGGTGCAGTCCGTGATGGCGGTGGAGAACCACGCCGTCGCCACGTCGCAGATCGCCCAGACGACGCTGCGCTCCGTGGTCGGCCGGGCGGACCTGGACACGCTCCTCGCGCACCGGGCCGACCTGAACGAGGACCTGGCGCACAGCATCGACGCGCAGACGACGCCGTGGGGCGTGCAGGTCAACGTCGTGGAGATCAAGGACGTCGAGATCCCCGAGGCCATGCAGCGCGCAATGGCGCGCGAGGCGGAGGCGGAGCGGGAACGCCGTGCGAAGATCATCAACGCCCATGGCGAGCTGCAGGCCTCGGAGGAGCTGCGGCAGGCGGCCGAGACGCTCAGCCGCAACCCCGCGTCGCTGCAGCTGCGCTACCTGCAGACCCTGCTGGAGCTCGGCGCGGACCAGAACTCCACCGTCGTCTTCCCCCTGCCGATCGACATCATCGGCCCGTTCGTCGAGAAGCTCCCCCAGCTCCTGGACAAGCTGGGGGCGGCGACCAACGGTCGCACCAACCATCAGGCGGCGGCACCGACCACCGCGGCGAGCGAGGAAGTGAGCGAGCATGACTGACACCTCGGCGGGCCCGGTCCGGAGCCCCGACCGTCCACCTGGCCCGGGCTCGGGCGAGGCCGCCCCGCCCGACCGCCCCATCCAGCCCGAGGACATCCCGGGCATCCGGTGGATCATCGGCGGAGTGGTCGTCGCCGTCCTCGCACCCCTCTTCGGGCTGCTCGTCGGCACCATGATCGGCACCGGCGGCGCGCAGGACGCCCCCCTGCCCGCCGTGTACGTCTGGCTCGTGGGCGGCATCGCCGTCGGGGCCGTCGGGGCACTCGTCGCGATCATCGGGGGGTTGCGACTGGTACGACGGCGCCAAGACCGCGCGGGGCGAAGCGCACGGCAGGAGCCGCACTAGCGGGCGCGGTACGTGAGGCGTGCGAGCTCGATCTGGTGCGCCCGACGGTGGGACGAACACCGTCGGGCGCCACGCACGAAGCAGCCGACCGGCGGCGGCTCACCCGGTCCGACGGCTCAGGTGAGCCGCAGCGTGGTCACGCAGGTCGCGCCGTCCGCGTCGGTCGAGAACTCCACGACACCCGTGCGCCCGCCCTGGGTGACCTCGATCGTGCCCGTGACATCACGGGGCAGCCACATCCCGACGAACCCGTTGGCGAAGGTCGTGCGTTCCTCGTCCACGAGCACCTCGCCGGCGTCGTCCACCACCCGCACCGTGACGTCCTCACCGCCGAGCTCGCCCCGGCACGTGGTCAGGCTGTGGAAGAAGCACTCATGCGTCTGGTTGACGTACGGGGCGATCGAGACGTAGAAGCGGTCCGCCGGCAGCGGCAGCGAGTGCTCGGCCACGCCGTCGGAGAGCAGCAGGACCTCGGGGCGCACCGAGGCCATGAGGTCGGCGGGGCGGTCCG
>NZ_JBTSDU010000089.1:0-13401 GCF_054605595.1 Georgenia sp.
TTCCGCCAGGGGGCAGCCCCCATCCCACGGTGGGGTCGGCCCGCGGACGTCGCGGGTGCGGTGGCGCAGCTCTGCGCCGGGCAGATGCCCTACTCCACCGGTGACGTGATCAACGTCGACGGTGGCATGCACATCGCTCAGCTGTGAACGGAAGGACGGACATGACCAGCACCGCGACCCCCCCTACGCATGACCCGGTGACGGTGCGCCTGGCCGGCCAGGACGTACCCGTGGTCAGCGCCAACACGGTGGTGGTCGGCACCGGCTCGGCCGGTTACTGCGCCGCCGAGCGCCTCGTCCGGCTGGGCGTGGACGACGTCGTCATGGTGGTCGACAAGGTCGGTGCAGGCGCGAGCCGGAACGCCGGGTCGGACAAGCAGACCTACTACAAGCTCACACTCTCGGGCGATGACGGGGACTCCGTGCACGAGATGGCGCGCACCCTGTTCGCCGGCGGCGCCATGGACGGAGACACCGCCCTCGCCGAGGCCGCCGTCTCCGCCCGGGCCTTCCTCCATCTGTGCGACCTGGGGGTGCCCTTCCCGCAGAACCGGTTCGGGGAGTTCATCGGTTACAAGACTGACCACGACCCGCGTCAGCGGGCCACCTCGGTCGGCCCCTACACCTCCCGCACCATGGTCGAGAAGCTCGAGGCCGCCGTGGGTGCCAACGGGACCCGGGTCTTCGACGAGTGCCGAGTGGTCGACCTGCTCGTCGAGGACGGCAAGGTCCGCGGCCTGCTGGTCCTGCGCACCGACGTCCCGTACGGCGGCGAGCGGAGCCCGTTCCTGCTGTTCCGGTGCACCAACATCATCTACGCCACCGGCGGGCCGGCGGGCCTGTACGCCAACCGGGTCTTTCCCAACGGTCAATGGGGCGCCTCCGGGGCGGCCTACCGGGCGGGCGTACGCGGCAAGAGCGTCACCGAGTGGCAGTTCGGCCTGGCGTCCGTCAAGCCGAAGTGGAACGTCTCCGGGACCTACATGCAGGTCCTGCCCCGGTTCGTGTCCACCGACGCCGACGGCGGGGACGAGCGCGAGTTTCTCGCCGAGTCGATCCCCGACTACGGGCGACTGCTCAGCCTGGTCTTCCTCAAGGGCTACCAGTGGCCCTTCGACGTGCGCAAGGCACGGGACGGCTCCTCGTTGATCGACCTGCTCGTCTACCGCGAGACGGTGCTGCGCGGACGCCGGGTCTTCCTGGACTTCCGGCACAACCCGGTGCGCGAGGTCCTCGACCCGGGCGCGCTGGCCCCGGAGGCGTTCGACTACCTCGGCGAGGCCGGGGCGCTGTTCGGCACGCCCATCGAGCGCCTGCAGCACATGAACCGCCCCGCGTACGAGTTCTACCTGGAGCGGAACCCATACGTCGACCTCGAGCAGGAGATGCTCGAGATCGACGTGTGCGCCCAGCACAACAATGGCGGGCTGCTCGTGGACGCCTGGTGGCAGTCCAACATCGAGGGGTTCTTCCCGGTGGGGGAGGCAGCGGGCGCGCACGGTGTCTACCGCCCCGGTGGTGCGGCGCTCAACAGCGGGCAGGTGGGCGCGACGCGCGCTGCCCAGTTCGTCGCTGCCCGCCGTGCCGCGGAGCCGGTCGCCCCGGAGTCGTTCGTCGCGGCGGCGAAGAACGTCCTGGCCGCCAACGTCGAGCTGATCCAGCACGCCACCGATCGGGCCGCCTCGGGCGCGACCGACAACACCGGTGACCTGCTCCGCGCGGTGGGGGAGCTGATGAGCGTGAAAGCCGGACCGGTGCGCTCGGCGTCGTCGATCGCCGAGGCCCGCGAGCAGGTTCGCCGGTGGCTCGCCGAGTACGACGAGCTCGTGGTGGCGGACGGCGGCTCCCGCCGGGCCATCAACCGCACCTTCCTGGTGCGAGACATCCTCACCACTGCCTACGTGTACCTCACGGCCATGGCCGACTACGTCGACCACGGCGGCCGGTCCCGGGGTTCGGTGCTCTACACCGACCCGGAGGGGACCTTGCCGGTGGTCGGCCACGGTGAGGCGGCGCACGAGGAACTCGACCTGCCGGAGATCTACCGGTTCCGCCTCGACGACGGGGCCCTCGACGGCGAGATCCAGGAGGTCGCCTGGCGACGACCGCTGGACGCGACCGCGGGTGGGGGCGGCTGGGTGGACTGCACCTGGCGTCCGGTGCGGCCGCTGCCTTCGGAGGACGCGTTCTTCGAGAACGTCTGGCGCGACTACCGGGAGCACAAGAACATCTACTGACAAGGCGTGTCGAAGGCACTCCGTCAGCACAGGTGCGGGGTCGTCTCCCGCACCACGACCGTGCTCGCCACCGCCGTGTGGGGCGGTGTGTCGCCCGCCGGCGCGAGGGCCAGGGCCGTCATCGTGCGACCGATCTCCTCCATCGGCAGCCGCACGGTCGTCAGGCCGGGGGTGATGTCCCGCAGCGTGGCGATGTCGTCGAAACCGGCGAGGGCGAGATCACGGGGTATCCGCACACCGCCGTCACGGGCGGCGGCCAAGGCGCCGATCGCCATGACATCGCTGACCGCAAAGACCACCTCGACGGGGTATGCCTGTGCGAGCAGCTGCTGCATCCCGACGTAGCCGCCGTCGCGGGTGAACGCACTGACGACGACGGCGTCCGCCGGGACCGCGATGCCCATCTCAGCCAGTTGTTCATGGAATGCTCCCGCGCGTTCCCGAGCCGTGACCTGGCCGGTGGGGCCGGCCAGCACCGCGAACCTGCGGTACCCGCGCGCATGGAGTTCGCGCGCCAGGGCACGCGCACCACCGGCGTTGTCCGCGTCCACCGTGGCGACGTCGAGCCCGGCAGAGCCCACCATGGCGACCGAGCCGCCGTCGCGCTGATAGGTGGCCAGAGCCTCGTGCAGCTGCTCGGCGCTCGGCCCGGTCTCCTGCCGCCCACCGGCGAGCAGGATGGCGCGCACCCGCTGGTTGTGCAGGGCGCGGACGAGGCCGAGCTCCCGTTCGGCGTCGTGCTGGGTGTTGGCCAGCATGACGGCGAGGCCGTGCCGGTCGGCCTCCTGGGTGACCCCGGCGGCGATCGTGGAGAAGTACGGGTCGGCGATGTCGTGGACCACGAGGCCCACGGCCTGGGTGTGCCCGCGGGCCACCGCCTGGGCGTTGGCGTCGGGGGCGTAGCCCAGGCGCGCGGACGCGGCGATGACACGCTCGCGCAGCTCGGGGCGCACGGCGCGGCTGGCAGAGCCGTTGATCGCCCGTGACGCGGTGGCCAGCGAGACGCCGGCCTCCCGGGCGACGTCGCTGAGGGTCACCGCACCGGAGATGGTTCTTCTCGGGCGGCGTTCGCTCATGGGGTCACCTCCGTCGCGTGGTCGGCATGGCCATGGTCTCGCCGATGCGCAGCACCTCGGGAAGGTCGGCGGCGGGTGGTGCCGCAACCCGGGCTGCGGACTCCCGGGCCTCGGTACCGCCTACCGCGTACGTCACCGAACCTGCTCCTGTCGTGTCCCGTGCGACCTCAACGGTCCACGCGGGCGCTGCCGCCACCGGCGAGCTTGAGGACCTCGGCCTTGGTGGCCATCGTGGTGTCGCCGGGAGTGGTCATCGCGAGCGCCCCGTGCGCAGCGCCGTACTCGACCGCCGTGGCTAGTGGTTGGCCGTCGAGGAGGCCGTAGATGAGACCGGACGCGAAAGAGTCGCCGCCGCCCACCCGGTCGAGGATCTCCAGCCGCTCACGGTGCGTCGCCTGGACGACGCCGGTGCTCGGCGACCAGGCGATGGCGCCCCAGTCATTGATGCTGGCGCTGTGCACGGTCCGCATCGTGTTCCCGATGACCTTGAAGTTGGGGTACGCCTTCGCGACGCGGTCGATCATGGCGGCGAACTTGTCGACCTCGAGAGTGGAGAGGTTCTCGTCGACGCCCTCGACCTCGAAGCCGAGGGAGGCGGTGAAGTCCTCCTCGTTACCGATCATGACGTCGATGTGCCGCGCGATCTCGCGGTTGATCTCCTGCGCCCGGGCCTGCCCGCCGATGGACTTCCACAGGCTCGGCCGGTAGTTGAGGTCGTAGGAGACGACGGTGCCGTGCATCTTGGCCACGGAGACGGCCTCGATCACGGTGGCCGCCGAGGTCTCGGACAGGGCGGCGAAGATGCCACCGGTGTGCAGCCACCGCACGCCGAGCTCGCCGAAGAGGTGGTCGAAGTCGATGTCGCCGGGGGCGAGCTGCGAGGCTGCGGTGTGGCCACGGTCGGAGACGCCGACGGCGCCGCGCACCCCGAATCCGCGCTCGGTGAAGTTCAGGCCGTTCCGTGCCTGGCGACCGATGCCGTCGTAGGGCACCCACTTGATGAACGACGTGTCGAGGCCGCCGGTGAGGATGCAGTCCTCCACCAGCCTCCCGACCTCGTTGTCGGCCAGCGCCGTCACCACCGCACCGCGCAGACCGAACGCACGCCGCAGGCCGCGGGCGACGTTGTACTCACCCCCACCCTCCGAGGCGCGGAAGGACCGGGCGGTGCGGATGCGCCCCTCACCCGGGTCCAGCCGCAACATCACCTCGCCCAGGGAGACGGCGTCGTAGCGGCACTCGGCGGCCGGGCGAAGGTTCAGGGCCGCGATCTCGGCGGGAAGGTCAGTGCTCATGGATCACACCTCGGTCGTGTCGAAGGGCTGATGGGTGAACGAGTGGGTCGGAACCGGGTGGGCGGCCTCAGCGCGCGCTGCGGGCGAGCGCCATCGCCTCGGCGCTCAGGCGCGTCACTCCGGCGAAGTCACCCTCCCGGATGAGCTTCTGGGGCACCATCCAGGACCCGCCCACCGCGGCGACGGCCGGGATGTCGAGGTAGTCGAGGAGGTTGGCCGGGCCGACGCCGCCGGTGGGGACGAACCGGACCCCACCGAAGGGAGCGGCTAGCGCCTTGATGGCGGCGGGGCCACCGGAGGTGCCGGCGGGGAAGAACTTCACCGTCGTCAGCCCGAGCTCGAGCGCCGCCTGGATCTCGGTGGCGGTGACGGCGCCCGGCAGGGCGAGCACGCCGTGCTCCTGGCACCGTTCGACCACGGCCCGGCTCAGTCCGGGCGAGACGACGTAGGTGGCACCCGCCGCGACGGCCTGGTCCACCTGCTCGACGGTGAGCACCGTGCCGGCACCCACCAGCATGTCTCCACGCTGCGCCATCACTCGGATCGAGTCCGCCGCAGCCGCGGTCCGGAAGGTCACCTCGGCCACCGGCAGACCGCCGGCGACGAGCGCGGCGGCCAGCGGTCCGGCCTGTGCGGCGTCGTCGAGCACGACCACCGGGACGAGCAGCGCTACGGAGAGTGCGGGAAGAACATCCATCGTCGACTCCTTCAGGGAGGTTCGGGCGCAGATCGGGGGCGGGGTCGTACCGACACCCGAGCCGGTATCCGCCGTGCACGTCCGCTGCACGCCACCGTAGCAGAAAGCGCTTGCCGCACGGCTGGCACCTGGTGCTCGGCCAACCTGGTAGACAACCTGTGGCAACAGTTGGCGTCGCGGAAAGCGCCCGATGAGGATGAGTTCATGACGACATCAGACGAAGGCGTCCTCGCGGTCCACCCCGACCGCCTCCTGCCGACCGAGCCGGGGCTGCGTTCCGTCGCCCGGGAGCTGTACCGCTCGGTGAAGGACCTGCCGATCATCTCCCCCCACGGTCACGTCCCGCCACAGTGGCTCGCGGAGGACGCCCCGTTCTCGGACCCGACCTCGTTGCTCATCACGCCCGACCACTACGTCAACCGGTTGCTGCACGCGAACGGCGTCTCGCTCGCCGACCTCGGGGTCAATCAGACGGACTTCGGCGGGGCGCGGCAGCGGAACGCGTTCCGGCTGCTGTGCAAGCACTGGAAGGCCTACCGGGGAACCCCGATGAAGTTCTGGCTCGAGTCCGAGCTCGCCGACATCTTCGGCATCGACCTCGTGCCCTCCGAGGCGACGGCGGATGCGATCTACGACCGGATCGCCGAGGCGATCGCGACGCCCGAGTTCCGCCCGCGGGCGCTCTACGAGCGTTTCGACATCGAGCTCATCGCCACGACCGACGATCCCGCCGACGACCTGCGCCACCACATCGCACTCGAGAACGACCCCACCTGGGAGGGCAAGGTCGCGCCGACCTTCCGTCCCGACAAGTACCTCGAGCCCGCCACCCCGGTCTGGAACGCCCTCGTCGACACCCTCGGCGAGGTCGCCGGCGTGGACACCGCCACCTATGCCGGCTGGGTTGCCGCCATGGAGAACCGGCGAACCTTCTTCAAGGAGCACGGCGCGGTCTCCTCCGACCACTCCCACCGCGATGCCCGCGCCGAGAAGCTCGACGACGCCGAGGCCGAACGCGTCTACGCCAAGGCGCGCGCCGGTGAGATCACCCAGGCGGAGGGCGACGCGCTCCGGCGCGACTTCGTCTTCCAGCAGGCTCGCATGGCGTCCGAGGACGGCCTGGTCATGACCATGCACCCGGGCGTCGTGCGCAACCATCACACGCCCTCTTTCGACCGCTACGGCGCCGACGTCGGTTGCGACATCCCCATGCCCGTGGAGTTCGCCAACGCGCTCCAGCCCCTGCTGTCCGCCTTCGGCACCGCGCCGAACTTCCAGCTCGTCCTCTTCACGATCGATGAGACGGTCTACTCCCGCGAGCTCGCCCCGCTGGCCGGGTTCTACCCGTCGGTGTTCGTGGGCGCACCGTGGTGGTTCATCGACGAGCCCGACGCGATCCGCCGCTTCCGCCGCTCGGTGACCGGCTCCGGTGCCGGCTTCGGTCGCACGTCCGGCTTCATCGATGACACCCGCGCCTTCCTCTCCATCCCAGCGCGGCACGACATGAGCCGTCGCCTGGACTCCGGTTACCTCGCCGAGCTCGTGGGAGACCACCGGCTCACCATGGACGAGGCGTTCCAGACCGCGTACGACCTCGTCGTCACCCAGCCCCGGAAAGCGTTCAAGCTGTGAGCGCCCAGACGAACGTCCCCCGGCTCTCCCGCGAGCAGCACGGTCGTCCAGCCGGGCCGGTGCGCATCGTCCACCTGGGGGTCGGGAACTTCACCCGTGCGCACCAGGCCTGGTACACCGAGCACGCCCCGGACGCCGGGGAGTGGGGGATCGCGGCATTCACCGGCCGCCGCCCCGACACGGCTGCGGCGCTGGCGCCCCAGGACGGGCTCTACACGCTGATCACCCGCCACGCCTCCGGCGACGCCTTCGAGGTCATCAGCTCACTCTCCGCCGTGCATCCCGCGGAGGACACCGAGGCCTTCCTCGGCTACCTTCGCGATCCGCGCACGGCGATCATCACCACCACGGTGACCGAGGCCGGCTACATGCGCGGCTCCGACGGGCACCTCGCACTGGCGGCCGCCGACGTCGTCGTCGACATCGCGGCACTCAAGGAGGAGCCCACGAGCGCCGCCCGGACGACGCCGGGGAAGGTGGTCGGCGGCTTCCTTGCCAGGCGGGCGGCCGGTGCGGGCGCCATCACGGTGCTGCCGTGCGACAACCTGCCCGACAACGGCCCAGCCTTGCGGCGCGTGGTGGAGGAGCTGGCTGCCGAGGTCGACCCCACCCTGCAGGGCTGGATGGAGCAGCACGTCTCCTGGGCGACGTCCATGGTGGACCGGATCACGCCCGCCACGACGCCGGCCGAGCGCAGCGCCGTCGTCGAGGCTCAGGGATACGACGACGCCGCCCCGGTGCCCACCGAACCGTTCAGCGAGTGGGTCGTGGCAGGGGAGTTCCCGGCCGGCCGCCCCGCCTGGGAGCAGGCAGGCGTCGACCTCGTCCCGGACGTCCACCCGCACGAGCAGCGCAAGCTCTGGATGCTCAACGGCTCGCACAGCCTCATGGCCTATGCCGCGACGATCCTCGGCCACGAGACCGTCGCGGACGCGATCGGTGACCCGGGGGTCCGCGGCTGGGTCGAGGACTGGTGGGACACGGCCGGTCCCCACCTGGAGGTCGGTACCGAGGAGGTGACGCGGTACCGGACCGCACTTCTGGACCGCTACACCAACCCGCGCGTGCGTCACCTCCTGGGGCAGATCGCGACGGACGGTTCGCAGAAGATCCCCGTACGGATCCTCCCGGCCCTTGAGCTCGAGCGGCGCGCCGGCCGCATGCCGGTCGGTGCGGTGCGTGCCCTGGCCGCCTGGGTCCTGCACCTGCAGGGACATGGGGCTCCGGTCAAGGACGTGCAGCAGCAGGCCGTCACCGAGGCAGCCAGGGGTTCCGTCCCCGAGGCGATGGAGCGGCTGCTGCAGCTGCTCGCACCGGAGATGGTCCCAGACGACGAGCTCGCCGTCGCCGTCGCCGCCCAGGCAGCGGAGCTGCTCACCCTGGAGGGCACCGCCAGGTAACCCGCGGGCACCCCCGGCACGGCGGGGCCGGGGACATCGGTCGACCGCCGTCCCCGGCCCTGGGACGCGCCGGGCGTGCCTAGGCGGCCGAGGTCGGCCCGAGGGCGCGCAGCCGCTCGTGGTAAGGCCGTTCGGGTAGTTCGAGGCCGAGCGGCTCCCGCAGGAACAGCCGACGGTCCATCAGCTTCAGGTCCTCGCTCACACGCAGCGGGATCTCGCTGCGTGTGAGCACGTGTTCCTCCAGGTCCACCCCTGGGGCGATCTCGGTCACCGTGAGACCGTCCGGCCGCAGCTCCAGTACGCACCGCTCGGTGATGTACTTGACCGACTGGTGGCGCCTCCCCGCACGGGCACCGTCGTAGGTGATCTCGGCGACCCTCTCCACGAACTTGGTGTGCGCGCCGTCCCGGACGATGTCCAGCGCCCCGTCCTCGGTCACGCGGATGTCCCGGCGTCCGGCGGTGAACGAGCCCATGAACACCAGCTCGGGTGCCCCGGCGGTGATGTCGGCGAAGCCGCCGACCCCAGCCGTGACGTGTCGGCGGCCGGGCAGGTGGTGCACGTTGACGCTGCCGTCGCCGTCGACTTCCAGGAAGGAGAGGAAGGCCCGCTGGAAGCCCCCGCCCTGCAGGAGGGTGAACTGATCGACACTCTGCATGATCGCATCCGGGCTCTGGGAGCAGCCGAACGCGAAGTCGAGCAGCGGCACCCCGCCGACGGCACCCTGCTCGAGCACCCATGAGACGCTGCGGCCGGAGCCTTCCTCGACGAGGACGTGGGGGACGAGGGCGGAGACGCCGAAGCCGAGACTGACGGTCTCGCCGCTCGAGATCTCCAGCGCGCCCCGGCGGGCGATGACCTTCTCGACCGAGAATGGCACGGGCGGGATCTGGTCGAGCGGCAGGCGGATCTGCCCGGAGATGGCGGGGTCGAACTGCGTCTGCGTGGTCTGGGTCTGGTCGGGCGCCAGCACCACTGCGTCCACGAGGATGCCGGGCACCCGGACCCGCTGTGGGTCCAGGGTGCGGCCCTCGACCATGCGCTTGACCTGGGCGATGACGATGCCGCCGTTGTTCTTGGCTGCATACGCCTGGTCGAGCGCCCCCAACGGGGAACCCTCGTCCTCGTAGGTGAGGTTGCCGTACTCGTCGGCCGTGGTGGCGCGGATGATGGCCACCTGGGGCACGATCGACCGGAAGAACAGGTAGTCCTCGCCGTCGACGTCCCGGAGCTCGACCAGCTCCGCCGGCGTCGTCTCGTTCATTCTGCCGCCCTGGAGCCGCGGGTCGACGAAGGTCCCGGCGCCCACGGTGGTGAGGATGCCGGGCTGGTGGGTGGCCGCGGCGCGGTGCATCTGGAAGATGACGCCGGAGGGGAAGTTGTAGGCCTGGACCTCCTCGGCCTGGACCATCTGCCAGATGGCCGGCGGCTCCGCGCCGGAGGGCCCGGAGGGCAGGGAGCCGGCGACGAACCGGTCGAGGAGACCGGGCTTGGCGAGGTGATCGATGCCCGGCACGCCGTACATGTCGCCGGCGGCGATCGGGTGGAGCGTGGTGAGGTGGCGCGGGCTGCCGGTGGCCTCGAAGCGTTCGCCGATGCCCTGGAGCACGGCATCCGGGCAGCCCAGCGCCGACGAGGAGCTGACGGTGACGACGTCACCGTCCCGGACGAGTGCGGCCGCCTCGGCGGGGGAGAGGACCTTCACCTGTTGCATGAGAAACCTCGCTATCGGCCGCAGCCGGCGGCCAGTGGGAGCCGCTGGTGCGGCGGGGCGGTGCCGCAGCTGCGGCTGGATGGGGAGCTCAGGACACGGGCGAGGCGGCATTGCCGTCAGACCGGCGGGCTGTGCCGCACCGGCTACGCCATGCCGTGGTCGAGGTGCGCACGCGCAGCGTCGGTGCGATCAGCCGCATCTCGGGCGGTGCGGCCCGGCCCATCTTGAGCCGCCGGAGCAGCAGCTCGGCGCAGGCGGTCCCGACCAGCTCCGGATGCGTCGCCACGGTCGTCAGGGGCGGGCTCTGGTGTGCAGCTGCCGTGATGTCGTCGAAGCCGGCGACGGCTATGTCGGCCCCGGGGGCGACCCCGTGCTCGCGAAGAGCGGTGCTGACCGCCGAGGCGACGACGTCGTTGTAGCCGATGATGCAGTCGGGCCAGTCACCGCGACCGAGGAGGTCGTGGACCGCGTCCGCCACGCGGGAGGTCGTCGCCCCGGCGGAGGAAGCTGACCACCCGACGGTCCAGGAGCCGAGGTCCAGTGTGCCGTCCCCACCCTCGACCAGACCGGCCGCCCGTTCGCTGCGTGCCGAGGAGTCCTTCGGTCCGCCGAGCAGCGCAGCGTGACGGATGCCGACCCCGCGCAGGTGGCGACCGAGCAGACGCCCCGCCTCTCGGTTGTCCGGCCCAGCGTAGGAGACGCTGCTACCGACATGACGGGCGAACATGATCGTGGGTACCCCCTGGGCCTCGAGGCGCTCCACGAGACCTTGGTCCGTGCCCTCGGCCGGCAGGAGCAGCACGCCGTCGACCCGCCGTTCGGCCATCGCTCCGAGCAGCTCCTCCTGCCGGGCGGTCTCGTCACGCGAGTAGCCCAGGAGCAGCGTGTACCCGGCCTGGTGGAGGACGTCCTCCAGGGCCATGGTCAACGTCGCGAAGAAGGGGTTGTACAGGTCGGTCATCACCAGGGCGACGATCTTCGACGGCTCGCCGCGCAGGTTGGCCGCGGCACGGTCGTAGACGTAGCCCAGCTCTGACATCGACGCACGCACCCGCGCCGAGGTACCGGATGAGATGCGCGTGCTGCCACGCAGCACCAAGGAGGCGGTCGAGCGCGAGACGCCCGCGTGCGTGGCGACGTCCTGGAGTCTGATACGTGCCATGCGGCAGACGATAGGAGGGTTAGATCGATCGAGCAACCCCAGCGGTCCTGAGTGCTTCTCGGTCGGCCAGCTGTCCTCCGCGAGGATACGGGCCGCGATCGTCGGCCACGGACGTCGTGGGTAGCGCACCGTGATCACATCGTGACCATCGGTGGCGTTCATGAGCTTGGGTGTGCGGGATCGATCCACCCAATGGTCTGCACGAAATCGCCGACTCGGCGCCCTCCTCGTCGGTCGAGTTGCCCTTGAGGCGGAGCGAGGCAAGGGATGGCAACTGTTTGCCGGGGTGGGGCGGGTCTGCGTGAATAGGCAGAGCGCGCATCGTCCGGCGCCGGTGACTCCCGAGGTCGGATGCGACCTCGAAACCGGTTACAGTGATCGCGCTCACCCCCCGTGCCTGTACCTGCGGCGAGTCGCAGCGACGCCAACCGCTTGGGCAGGCACACGACAAGATCCGCCCACGGTGGGATGCCGGGGGTGCGTCAATACCGACTCAGCGATGAGCAGAACAGGATTCCAGACATGAAGCGCAGCAAGATTCTGATGACGGCGGCGACGATCAGCGCGACCGCGTTGGTCCTGGCCGCCTGCAGCGGTGGGGGCGGCGCCGCAGGCGACAGCACCACCGACGGCAGCGCGCCCGCGGCCGAGGGTAAGACTCTCCGCCTGGCGATCAACCAGACCGAGGACTACCCCTCGACGGTTGCGCTGACCAACTTCGGCGAGAAGCTCAGCGAGGCCACCGACGGCCGCTGGAGCGTCGACGTCTACCCGAACGAGCAGCTCGGCGCCCAGGCCGAGACTCTCCAGCTGGTCGCCGACGGCGCCGTCGACCTGGCCGTGGTGGCCGGGCCTCAGCTGGAGAACCTCAACAAGGACTTCGTGGTCTTCAACCTCCCCACGGTCTTCGAGAGCGTCGAGCACGAGACGGCCGTGATCAACGACGACGAGATCACATCCGAGCTGTACTCCTCCCTCGAGGATCAGGGCATCTCGGTCATCGGTGGCTTCACCGCCGGCATGCGCGGGGTCTACACCAAGGAGGGCCCGATCGAGAAGCCCGCGGACCTGGCGGGCATGAAGATCCGCGTGCAGGAGACCGACACCAACATCCGGATGATCGAACTCATGGGCGGCACCGCCACCCCGATGGCGTTCGGTGAGGTCTACACGGCGCTGCAGTCCGGTGTGATCGACGGCGCCGAGAACGCCGAGCCGTCCTACGTGACCCAGAAGCACTACGAGGTGGCGAAGCACTACTCCTACACCGACCACCTCATCAACACCGACTACCTGATCGCCAACACCGACCTGCTCGCCTCGATGTCCGAGGAGGACAAGGCGATCTTCGACGAGCAGTGGGACGCGTTCCTCGTGGAGTTCAGCGGCCTGTGGGAGGAGTCCCTGGCCAGCGCCATCGAGGAGGCCAAGGCCGGCGGCGTGACCTTCACGACGCCCGACAAGGCCGCCTTCGCCGAGGCTCTTGCTCCGATCGTCGCGGAGAGCCTGACGAACGACGTCCAGCAGAAGCTGTTCGACGACGCCAAGGCCGCGGCGCCGGGCGCCTGACGCCTTCCCGGAGAGACCGAGTCAGGAAAGTAGGGCCATCTTGAAAGCCTTCAGCAACGTGCTGGACAGAGTCCTGTCCGTCGCATGCATCGTTCTGTTCGCCGTCCTTGTTGTGGTTGTGACGTGGCAGGTCTTCTCACGCCAGGTGCTCTCCGACCCGAGCACCTGGAGCGAGGAGGCGGCCCGCTACGTCTTCGTCTGGCTCGGTCTCTTCGGGTCCGCGCTCGTCTTCTCCGAGCGCGGCCACATCGCGGTCGACTTCCTCGTGCGGAAGTTTCCCAAGCCGCTCATGCGGGCGACGCTGATCTTCGTCCAACTGACGATCATCGCGCTCGCCGCCATCGTGTTCGTCTACGGCGGCTGGAAGTACATTCAGCAGTCCTCCGGCCAGCAGCTCTCGGCGCTGCCGTTCAACGTCGGCCAGATGTACGTGGTCATGCCCATCACCGGCATGCTGATCATCTGGTACGCGGTGACGCACCTCATCGAGGCGTTGCGGGTGAGCGACCCGACCTCGCTCCTCGCGGTGGACGAGGAGGCCGAGGCAGCCGTCGCCGCGTACGCGGCCAAGGACGCGGCTGCCGCCGCGACCTACGGCGCCGGGGAGTCGGGCGCCGCG